>JAHIMF010000059.1 GCA_018896645.1 Patescibacteria group bacterium
CTCCGCCCCGCTCTTACTTATGTAATAGACATTAAAATTTCATCTAGCATGTCTCTATAATTTATCCGTAACTGGGATAGACTAAGAAAGCTTTCTTTATCTACTTTATGCAAGTATTATTCCTACATAATTATTCTATACAGCGCCTACAAGTTGACTAACAATAAAGGTAGAAGCGGCGTAAGCAACCAGAATAATCAACATGCCAATAACCCCGGCAATCATTAGTTTTTTGGAGCTAGCAATTTTTTCTTCCTCTCCACCGGAAGTCATCCACTTAAAACCGCCATAAACAATAATAACTAAGGCAATCAAGCCCAAAAAGCCCAAAACAATGCCAATAATTTTACCAACTGTTACGGTTAAATCTTGATTGCTCCAACCGACTTGAGTTTGAACACTGTTCATGCCCTTATTGACTACTATGGCCAGGGCTGGAGTTATCGCCAAAGACAAGATCCCTAATGCCAGGGCTCCTATTAAAATTTTCTTTTTCATGAAGTTCACCTCCTTTCGTTGGTATTTATTATTTACTTTGAATTACGAAATAACGCTTTTTGTCATTTTGACCAGTCGTTTTGTCATTCCGAACGGAGTCACGACCGCAGTCGGGATGGAGTGAGGAATCGCTTAAATGTGGGTAATGGAGAGACAGGGGGGATAACCATTGTTTAAGGGATTCCTCGCTGCGGCTCGGAATGACAAAGGCGAATGACAAAAAAATGCATTTCGTAATTCAAAATATTTATTATTATTCAGTGACGCTGGCTCATAGTCCCCGAGCGAACGAAAAGAGCTTTAGGGGCTGTGGAGCCTTCATGTGCTAAAGGCTAATCGCATATCGGCTCCACGGCCCCGGTTGCGACCGGGGACTATGGAGCCAGCGGAAGGGGTTAATACGTCACCCCAACCTGTTTAGCCGCAAAATCAATGGCTTTGGGGATAGTGGCGCTTCCTTGGTGAACGTTGGTAATCATTTCCTTAAAAATCTCTTCCACTCGATTAAAGTCTTTTCCATGATACCAATTTTTGGTAGTCAATACCCCAGCGACAAAAGCTTGAATATCATAGTCTTTTTCTTGTTCAGCGATTAAGGCCCGAAGCGCGGTTGGTTTTTTTGCGGCTTGTAAATAAGACAATACTTGCCCTTGGGAAGAGGCAAACTGAACAAAATTCCAAGCCTCGTTTTGATGGGGGCTTTTTTTAGCCACAACTTCAATCCAATAATTAGCGTGATTGATATCATTCATGCCGCTGGTAATCTGGGGCACCGGGGTTATCTGAAAATTAAGTTTTGGAGCTCGGGCTTGAACTATGGGCAAGTGATAGGAGTAACCAAAGAAAAACGCAACTTTGCCGGCAATAAAAGCGTCTAAGGAGTTTGGCATCTCCTCATTCCAGGTATAAACCTCTTTGGCGGGGTCCGCAAAACTTAAATAGAAACGTAAAGCTTCCTGGCCAGGAAAATAGCTAGAATCAAATTTAGACGGTGAACTAAAGTTCGGCATTTCCACGCCATTTTGGAGCATCAAAAGAGACAGAATGTCTGTATTCCGGGTGACATTAGCGGCTGTCCCCAAGGGCGCCCCGGCCTGGACAATATTGCTTTGCTCATCAATTAAAGTTAATTTTTTAACCTGGTCTTTAAACTCGGTCCAGGTCTTTGGCGGGAAAGCAATCTTTGCCTTATCAAGCAAGTCTTGGTTATAAAACAGCACCAGGGTATCAATGCCCAACGGCAGTCCCCAAATTTCGTTTTCAATAATTACATCTTCATATACTGTGGGCACCCATTTTGTTTTTAAATCATTGGGAGTAGGGCCGGGAGTAATCGGCGTAATAATTTCTTCTGTGGGCTTCCATGAAGAGCCGCTCACCCGCAACTCCGGCACCCGGGTGCTTTCCGGCATCGGAGCAATCTTGCTTTGATATTTTCTAAGCCAAGTAACGGGAATAGAAAAAATATCAGGACCCTGGTCTTCCGCCCAAGCCTCAAGTAAAACCTGCTCGTATTCTTCATAGCGCAGCTTTTTATAAGCAATGGAAATATGAGGATGACCAACTTTATAATTAGACAGGATTGAAGAAAAATTATCGCTGGTATCCCAAACCCGCCACCAAGTTAACTTGACTGGCTTTAGCTGTTCCGCAACATCTCCGGGAGTATAGCGACAGCTGAAGCCCGTGGTTACTAGGAAAACAAGGATGAGGGTGATTATAATTATTTTCGTTTTCATGGGTCTTTTATAGTTAATAAAATTGTTAATAAAGTTAATACAGTTGTTAATAATTTTGGAATTTTTATCCGTTTTGTTTCTTATTGTTTATAGAAGTGATATAGTTATTAATCTTTACTTTTAAATCCTCGTAACTACGACTTAGGTTTTGAAAAGTTTGGGTATCTATATATTTTCTGCCATAGGCAACGGCCAAATGACTTTGAGTTTCTTGAAGCTCTCCCCTTGAGATGTAAAGAACTCTTATTTTGTCTGCGTAATAATAACGGCCATGAGCTTCAGCAATATTAGCAATTACTGAATTAGCTGATTTTCTTATCTGGGTAGTGAGAGCGTATTTTTCTTCTTCTGGAAATATTTCGGTTATATCGTAAATTTCCATGCACAATTTGTAGCCTATTTTCCAGATTTCTAGCTCATAAAACTTATAAGTCATTTTTTATTAACTTTATTAACTATCGTATTAACTATTTATTAACTTGTAAGTTTATCAAGGTAAAACATAGGTCACAGATTTAAACCTTTCAAATACCCGCGAAACTCCTGTTTAAACGATGAGTGTTTGAGCGCGAATTCAACATTAGTTTTAAGCCAACCCAATGGACTACCAGTGTCATAATAATTACCTTCAATTTTCCGAGCATACACTGGTCGTTTTTTCATAAGTCTAAAGATAGCATCCACCAGCCAGAGCTCGCCCCCCTTGCCGCGAGGAAGTTTTTCTAAAATTGGAAAAATATCCGGGGTTAGAATGAAGCCACCAAGCGAGGCGATTCTAGAAAGGGCTTTCTCGGGTCCGGGTTTCTCAATTATTGATTTAACTTTAATAACATTTTTTGAAATTTCTTCGCCATCAATGATTCCATATTTATTGGTTCCCTCGTCGTCAACTTCGTAAGCAGTGAGAACTGGACTTTTGTATTTTTCATAAACCTCAATTAGTTGTTTAAGCCGGGGTTTTTTAGAATCAAATAAATCGTCGCCCCAAAGCACAGCAAAGGGCTCTTTATTTATAATATGTTCGGCACACAGTACGGCGGCGCCATTGCCGTAGAAATTATAAATATCCTGGCGTACATAAATAAAGTTAGCGAGCTTGGATATTTTACGAACCTCTTTTAAAACATCTTTTTTTTGAGCCTCAACCAATTTGTTTTCAATTTCAAAATTGATGTCAAAATGATTTTCCAGCGCTTCTTTGCCGTGGCTGACAACAAAAATAATATCTTTAATTCCTGATGCTACGGCTTCTTCAACAATATATTGGATTACTGGTTTATCAAGAACCGGCAGCATTTCTTTTGGTTGGGCTTTAGTAGCTGGTAAAAAACGAGTGCCGAAGCCGGCAGCGGGGATTATGGCTTTAGTGATGGACATGATACAGCACCCGCCTTCGCCGAAGCTACGGCGGGTAAAGATTTAAGTAAATTAAATGTAGATTATATTGTTATTTTTATTATACCAAATTTTAATAAAGAATGGAAGGTGGCGGAGAGGGCGAGATTTGAACTCGCGAAGACATTGCTGCCTTACGACTTTTCGAGAGTCGCGCTTTAAACCACTCAGCCACCTCTCCATAAAATATAAATTCTAAATCCGAAATCCGAAATTCTAAACAATTTTTAAATTCAAATATTTAGTTACCAAAAAATATCTGTGAAAATCCGTTTAATCCGTGTCATCTGTGTTCAGTTTGGAACACGGATTTAACGGATTTGACGGATCAACACGGATTATGGATAGTCCGATAATCAACCAAAATATCAGCGACAAATCATTTTTAAAATATGGAGTGTCAAAGAAACCCTGAATAAGCAACGCCGTCATCGCAGCAAAAACAGTTGCCCTTAATACCTGATACTTAATGCCTAACCCCTTTTTATAAAATACTACAATTAACCACAAAAATGCAACCAGCCCCAAAAGCCCCATTTCCAGCCAAAGATTTAGATATAGATTATGCGGTTTGATAACTTCCTGTTCAAGCGGAGCTTTGACTGTTTTTGGCAAATATTTAAGATATGCGTTATGAAAGTTTCCCAGGCCAATCCCTAAAACTGGATTATCTTTTATAATTTCAACCGAAGTTTTCCAAATCTGGATTCGTGAATGCACGGCTGTCCGGCCGGTGAAGTTAGTGAGCGCTTGAAATTTAGGATTGTCTTTTTGAGTATAGGCGAACAAACCACCCAAGACAAGCAAAGAACAAATAGTAATAATCTTAATTTTTCTTTTTATCGGCGTTAATAATAGCAGAATGAATATTCCGGCGCTAAGGCCGAGCCAGCCGGAGAAAGATTTTGTTAGATAGATGGCCGTTGTTGATACAAGAAAACAAGAAAACAAGAAAACAAGAAAACAAAATGAGGAAAATTTTAGTTGTTTTTTTGTTTCATTGTTTTTTTGTTCTATTGTTATATTGTTATATTGTTTTAACGTTGAAATTAAATAGCTGATGATTATTAGTGTAACTGGGACAGTGAGCATTGTGACATAATTGGCAGAGGTGAAAATGGAGTCCAAACGTAAATACTCAATCAGATTTCGGGGATTAACAAAATATTCATAAATGCCATAGGCGGAAACCCAAAGCACCATTAAACTTAAGCTGGCGATAACCTTATTGACGTGTTCACGGGTTTTAATTTGGTCAATGAAAATTATTGTAAAAAGCAATGGATCTAAAATCCAGGCCTTGAGGATGCCCAGTGAGAGGCGTTTGTCTGGAGAGATCGCTGTTGAGATTAGGGCAGCGAGGATAAACAGGGTTATTGGGATTAAAAAAGGTTTGGCGTGTTGAATAAGATTTTTGTAACTCGTAGTAATAAGCTCGTCTCCCTTCGGGAGACTTCGCGTAACACAGTTGTAACTTATTGTTTTTTTGAGTAGCCAAATTGCTGTAAGAATATAAATCGATAACTCTAAAAAAGTTGTGGGGATAGAAAAAATCTGTGTGCGGATTAAAAAACTGGGAACTAAAATCAGGATAAGATAAATTCCCAATCTTGTTTTATAGATGGTGATTAGGGTAAAGAGAAGGAGAGATGTGGTGAATAATATATTCATATGATCATATGTTCATCTGACATATTTTGGAATCTATTATTTATTATTATTCGTGTATTTACTATTCTTTTTTACGATTTTAGTTTTACGACTTCTTTAATCATTTCTTTACTGAAACCCTTGATTGAGTATAATGTGGTGAAATAGATTATACCAGAAATTGCAATCAACAAAAACAAATTCCACCCTCTCAAAAAATACAATGGCACTGCCATAATTAAACTAGCTAATAATGACTTCCAGAAAATCATAAATTTTGGAGCAACTTTTGTTGTTCGCCACACAATAAGAAATGCGGCTAAAGCAATGATTACTTCTGCCACAATAGTCATACCAGCTGCGCCAAAATAAGAGTATTTAGGAATTAGTATTAAATATCCAATGAGCCCTATGATGGCAGTTAAAATATAATATTTAAGCATTTGCTTTTGCTTATCAATTGCCACGATTATATGGCCGAATAGGTTGCCAATGAAAATAATAGCCGTGGCAATAATTAAGAACTTAAGCACTAATCCGCTGGCTTCAAATTGCTGGCCAGCGACCAGGGTCATGACGCGGGTGCCTAAGAATAAAGCGGCAATGACCATGGGCACTGCCGCTATCACTAAAAAATCAAAGGACTTTTGCAAGATGTTTTTGAATTTATCTAAATTTTTGTTAGCCCAACTGCGGGTTAAAAACGGCAGGACCAAATTGATAAACATAATCGGAAAAACAATAGCAATTTCCAAAACGCGATAAGTGGCGCCGTAGATTCCCACTTCTGCTTGACTGCGAGTCAAGGACAAGATGATAGTGTCAGCTTTAAAATAGACTAAATTAAAAGCAATGGATAAAGCAATGGGCCAGCACTGTTTTAAAATGCTTTTCCAGACGGCTAAATCAATTTGAAATCTTATCTTAACAAATCTGCGGGAAAAGTAAAAGAGGCATAAGAAATTGATTGCGCCGCCCAAAATCATCGCCCCCAGAAAAGCATAAAGACTCCATTGCATAAAAATGGCCAATACTGTAAATCCAACCAAAAATAACCGGCCAACAAGTTCAGCAATCGCAACCCGCTCCATGTGCAAATGTTTTTGAAAGACTCCCATTAAAACTTGAATCAAGGCGCCAAAGAAAAACGATACGGCAGTAATGGCAATGCCTATTTTAATAACCTGGGAATATGACGGAATAAAAATAGCAATGAGCGGCGCGAGTGCGAGAAAAATTAAGATAGAGATAAAACGCAGGCTGATAAAATTGCTGACGAGCTTGGATTCGGTGATTACGCCATTCGGAAGGCGAGATTCGCGAATCTCGCCTTCCGGGGACGCGACCACATTCGGCTTGGAAATCATTTGCACCATCATCAAAGCCAAGCCCATATCAACAAAAATCGTGAAAACCTGCAGAAAGGCGGTGATGGTGGTATATTGGCCAAACCCAACCTTGCCAAGATAACGAGTCATCATGGCGATTGTGGCCAAACCCAGGGCAATGCTTATTGCTTTGCCAGCGACTTGGATTATGGTGTTGTGGGCAATACGGCGGGTGAGAGACATAAAATCAAGAAAGAAAGAAAAGAAAACAATTCTTTTGATTTATTGATTTTTTGATTTATTGTTTTCTTGCTTTTATCTTATCATTTTTAAGCCTTTTAAAAAAGCCTTTTTGTAAATCATATTTAATTTCTTCTCTTGTTTTTCAGCTGAAATTATGCTAATATTGAATAGATTTAATTTTTCTAAAATATAAAAACAATATGAAAAAATTGACACCAATAATAGGTCTAATTCTGCTGTTTACCGGCATCATCTTACCCTATACAACCTCTGCCCAAGAGAGCGCGGGGGTTAACTTTTTTTATAGCCAATCTTGTCCTCACTGCCGCGATGAACAAAAATTCTTGGATGCCATAGAAGAAAAGTATCCTGATGTAATCATAAATCGCTACCTGATTGATGACCCGAACAATCAGGCCTTGTTAAAAGAATTGGCTGGACAGTGCGGAGCTGAAAGATATCTTGGTTTGGTGCCGATGACCTTTGTTGGTGAAAATTTTTTCTTGGGTTTTGATAATGCCGAAGGCAAGGGTAAAGAGATTGAAACTGCAATTCAAGAACAATCAGAAGCTGCCGGTCAATCATCCTGTCCGCCATTGTGCTCCTGTTCGACACATGATGCTGAAAACTACATAACTCTGCCTGTCGTTGGTGAAATTAATATCCAAAATTATTCTTTACCAGCCATGGCTGTTGTCTTGGGGCTACTGGATGGTTTTAATGTCTGCTCTTTGGGCGCTTTGATTCTAATTTTGAGCTTGGTTTTAGCGCTTCGCTCCCGACGAAAAATTCTAATCTATGGCGGCCTATTTATTCTGACTACTGCTATTGTTTATGGCTTGTTGATTACCCTCTGGTATCAAATTTTTGCTCTGCTCTCACCCTATCTTAAAATAATGGAAATCTTGATTGGGCTTTTGGGTATTGGCGGGGGAATCTATTTCTTAAAGCAATTCATTAAATTTAAAAAACAAGGGCCAACCTGTGAGATTGGCGCCGGACAAAAAATCATGTCAAGGTTTTCTGGGCGTCTAAAAGAATCTCTGGGTCGGCCAGGGAATGTTTTGGCGGTTATTGGCAGTGTACTTCTCTTTGCGGCGGTTATTACTATTGTAGAATTTCCTTGTTCAGCGGTTGTTCCAGTTGTCTATGCCGGTGTCTTATCTAACGCCAATCTTTCCTTTTTTGGCTATCTTCTTTACATCGCCCTTTTTATTCTTTTCTATATGTTGGACGAGCTGATTGTCTTCTTACTCGCCTTTTTTAAGATGTCTGTTTGGATGACTTCGGGCAAGTTTGTCACTTGGATGGCTTTGGTTGGTTCAATTATTTTATTTTTGTTGGGGTTTTATTATCTGGTTGGATTTTGATACTTATTTTAATTAATGTCCAAAAAATCCGCTCAATGCAAGCAAGCGGATTTTTTTGTCTTTCAACTCAATCAGCAAGCCGGGCGAATCGGGTGGTGGACCTGGGGGGATTCAAACCCCCGACCTCGTGAATGCGAATCACGCGCTCTATCAATTGAGCTACAGGCCCGTGGTGCCCTCGGCAGGAGTCGAACCTGCATCTAAGGCTTAGGAGTCCTTTGTTCTATCCGTTGAACTACGAGGGCGCGGTATTTAGTCCCCAACAATCGAACTCATCAAATCATGCGCTAAGGTAGAAAGATAGTTGGTGCGGCTGTCAATAATAACCAAAGTAACGACAATCACTGCCACAAAAATAACCAACGCCAATACTAACGACAAATCCTTTTTTAGATAATCACTTTTTTGGTTTAATGCTTCGTCCATAGGCTTGTAAAATATTATAATTATATAATCAAATCATAGCTCATTTTTGAATTATTTTCAAGCCCTCTCCGTACAATACACGAAACACATAATACGAAACAGATTATAAGTTTAATGGACCGTGTTATTAAGTATTGTGGATCGTGTTGTGTGTTTCGTGTATCATGATTTTCACGATTTTCCTTTGACATTTTAAACAGAATGTAATAAACTATATTAATAACAAGGGGATAAAAGCAGGAGGCCTTAAACATTAAAAATATCAGCTATGTTCAAAAAGCATGACGACAATCAAATTCCCAGTAATTTGGAGGAGACCCAAACAATTATTGGTCCAGGCGTTGGGGTTAAAGGAGATTTTGAAGGCGAGGGTGATGTGATTGTTGAGGGCAAATTAGAAGGCAGTTTAAAAACAAAAAATAATTTAAGGATCGGTCCTGGCGCTAAAGTGAGTGCCGATCTGGAAGCAGACAATGTTTATATTGCCGGGAAAGTGCAGGGCAATATTAAAGCAGAAAACGAGGTAGAACTAGCAGAAAGCGCAAGGATTGACGGCAATATCACTACCCACAGTCTACTTGTGGGAAGAGGCGCCAGCTTTAATGGCCAGTGCTCGATGGTTGAAGATGCCGGGTCTGGAATTAATAACGATAAAAAAAAGAAAGAAAAGAAAAAAACAAAAGAAGAAATGAATGATGATGAAATTCAAAAAATTGAAGTTGCTGAAACAGAATAAACTTTTAACTTTAGATTTTACCTGTCCGCCGAAGCCTTGGCGTAGGCGGAGACTTTAGACTTAATTCAATCACCCATGTTTTTTTATTTATACGATTCCTTCTTGGCTGACAAAAAATACGAAAAAATACTTCATCAAGTTGAAGCTCGGACTACTGATTTGGGTGTTAACGGCAGGATAGGCAAACTCAATCCTTTAAATAACATCCGCGAGTTAACCGAAGACGCTATTAAGTGGGGCGCGAAAACCGTGGTGGCAGTGGGTAACGACAAAACCATCAGCCAGTTAGTAGATATTATCCCCCGCTATCCTAGCGTAACCTTAGGGGTCATCCCAATCGGCCCAGAAAATAACATTGCTAAACTGCTTGGTATCCCCTCTAGCGAACTGGCTTGCGATGTTTTGTCTAACCGGCTGATTGATATTTTGGATTTAGGAAAAATCAATGGCCAATACTTCTTAACCTCTATTCATGCAGATGCCAAGAAGGTGGTCCTGGAATGCGACGGGCATTATAAAATCTTGCCTCAACCGGCAGCAAAACAAATTAATATTTGCAATCTTGGCTGCTTTTTTAAACAAAAAATAAACCCTAAAGACGGGATACTGCAAACCATCGTCGCCAGCTCGCCTTCTGGATTCCGCTCTTTTTTTAAAAAACCTGAACTCTTGGCTGATAGTTTATTTGTAGCCAAGAGTATCCAAATAACCAGCCTGCCCAATGAGGCCGATGAAAACGCCGAACGCGAAGCTTCGTTGGTGATTGATGATTATAAAACAATAAAAACCCCGGCAACGATTGAAGTGGCGCCTCAAAAATTGAAAGTGATTGTGGGGAAGGAGAGGATGTTTTGAGTGTTGATTTTTACTCGAGGGTTAGGTTTTAATTATTGGTGTATGGTTATTGTTTGACTCAAATCGGCTCGAATATTTCTCTAATATCTCAAATAAGAAATTAGGAATCTTTGGAAATAAAAAACTGTCCCAGTTTGAGCGGGACGGTTTTTTGATTTTATCTCCTAAAGTGGGGCAAGAAAGGAGAGAGATTTTTCTTGTACATAATTTGCAAGCAACTTACGCATAAGAATCTTGCCCCGCTACAGAAGATAAAATTTCTTTTCTAAGCTAATCTTATCATAATATTAAATTGTCAAAAACAGTTTTCCAAAGTACAAATTGCTAATTGAGTTTTAAAATTTGACAGGTGATTTAGAAATGATATAATAGAAATAAGATTTTTTCAATAAAAACATGAATATCAAAATATTAACAAATTATTGCTTTACTAACAGTCAAAGAAAGTGGGAGACGGCAGAATCATTGCTGAAGAGTAAGCGATACGCGGATTGTTTGTTCTTTTGTCATTTGACTTTAGAATTTATTTTAAAAGGAAAGGTAGCAAAAGCGAACAATAAGATGTTTCCAATTATTCATGATTTACAGGATTTGGCTAACAAAGCAGGAATATCTCTTGACGCCCAACAGAAAAAGGAATTAGCTGTTATCAATACTTTTAATATTGCGAGTCGTTATGACGATTACAAATCATCTTTTTACAAAACGGCAACGCCGGCATACACGAAAAGATATTATCAAACCACTAAAAAATTATATCTATGGCTCAAAAATCAACCAGTTTAGCGGAAGCTAAAAAATATGCTAAAGAATATCTTGATTATCTAAAGGAAGATTATAAACTGCCGATTAAGTCGGCTTATCTTTTTGGATCTCTGGCCAGAGGCAAAGCTCGCGCTTGGAGTGATGTTGACGTTTGCATTGTCTCCTCAAAATTTAAAGGTATTAACCCTCTTGTTTATTTATGGACAAAGCGCCGCGAGATTGATGTTGAACGAGGAATTGAACCGGTGGGTATTCATCCTAAAGATTTTGTGGAAGAGAACCCAATTGCTCATGAAGTTAAGAAATTTGGGGTATTGCTAAGGACTATATAGTTTTTCAAAGAGCTTTTTAATTGTAATTATTTAACAGGATTAAACCTGTTTTTTGTTTTTTAAAGAACTTTTCTAAACCAACTTTACGATTTACTCATTTAACATTTATCATTTATCATCTTTTTTGAGAAGATTTTTTTATTTGCGAAATTTTTAAATGACAAATGAAAATATGAATAGATGAACATATTTCAAAGTTGGCTTGGAAAAGAGTGAGAGATAGCTTATGAAATAAGTTCACATGCATTCTGGACTCAAAAACGCGGTGTCCTGCTACAAAATTGTGAGTTGAAAGTATTTGTTGTAACTGGTGAATTTATTTGACACTATTTTTCAAATTGGATATACTATGAATATGAAATCTAACAAACGAAAAATGATTTTAGAATATCCAGGGGTTTTTGAACCGGCGATTGGGGGTGGATATAATGTTTCTTTCCCAATGTTTCCTGGATGCGTTACTTTTGGAAAAACTTTTGAAGAGGCCCAGGAGAAAGCAGAGGAAGTTTTAGAATTATGGCTTGAGGAATTGGCCAGCGAAAAAGAAAGGATTCCTTTTTCAAAACAACGACCAATTATTGCTGATATTCAAATATCAATGCCAGCTAAAACGAAAATTTATGAAACCCATAACGGCTAAAAGATTAATTGCGATACTTTTGGCCAACGGTTATAAATTAGTTCGGCAAAAAGGCAGTCATCAAATTTATCGCCATAAAGTTTTTGGAATTATTGTTCCTGTGCCCTTGCATGGC
>JAHIMF010000060.1 GCA_018896645.1 Patescibacteria group bacterium
AATAAAGACCTAATCCTGTTCCTTCGGTCTGCATTCTGACAACATTATCACCCCTGAAAAACTTGCTAAAAACCCTGCTCTGCTGATTTTCTGGAATTCCCGCGCCTGTGTCCTCTATAGACACTTTGATAAAATCTCCGTCTGTCGCGACAGAAATTGTGACTTTGCCTCCGGGCGTGGTATAACGTATTGCGTTATCCAGAATATTGGATACTGCCATTTTTAGACGTTGAGGGTCAAATACCAGAAACAACGGAGAATTAGCGACTTTATATTTTAAATTGACGCCCCCTTTCTTTGCCTGTTGTTTAAAAGAAGACGCAATACCCTCCATAAACTCGTTAAAATCATTCTTTGAAAATTCAAAGCCAAATTTTCCCTCTTCAATACGACTTATATCCAACAAGTCGTTAACTAAATAAATCATTCTTTCGTTGGAGTTATATCCTTTCTCAGTAAACTCGCGCTGTTTCGCAGAGAGAGCGCCTAAATCACCGTCCAAAAGCATTTTCAATGTCCATTTTACGGAAGAAAGGGGTGTCCTTAACTGATGGGCGGCAATGGAAATGAATTCTGATTTCATTTTGTCAACCTCCTTCTCGCGAGTAACATTAGCTAATACCCGCATTGCCCCAACAAACTTCCCCCGAGAATCAATAACATCAATATGCGTTACGTTCAAAATCAATTTAACCGGATCTTCGATCGTTACCTCCTTGCTTTGTTTATTTTTCAAATTCAAAGACAATACCTTGTATAAATTAGCCATCTGCACACTTTCTTTTGCTTTTTCTTTATCTATAATTTTATGTAGTACATTGCTTCTTTCCAGCAAAAAAAACTTTTCCACTTTTGGGTTCAAAAAGGTTATATTGTTATCCGAGTCAACCATAATCAGCCCCTCAGTCAAGCTGTCAACAATAGAAACGATTTTTTCTTCTTCAGTTTTCAATTGCTGAAAAGTCCTATTAAGCTGTTCACTTATTTTTGAATTTTCAATAAATAAAGCAAGTTGATCAATCAGTCTGGAAAACAAAAGAATGTCCTCTTCGGTAATTTCCGGTAAAATACGCAAAGCTCCCTTTTCTGAATATCCCGCTAAAAGAAATCCATTCGGTTTTCCTTCTCTACCTTTTAAAGAGTGTGCCAAAAAATACACTACTCCAAAATCTTTTACAAAATCTTCAGAAAACGCCCGTTGTGCTTTCTTATCGCGAAAATCCGACAAAAAATTGCCGGTTTTGATTAAGTGATTAATTCTATCAGCAACAGAGGACTTAGACTCCGCCAGTTTCTTTATTTCTTGCTCTTTATAGCCAGCCGTGGAAAACAGGCGCGGAAACCCTCCGTCCCAAACAAAAAACAAGGACTTTTCAAATTCCATCTCGCGAATAAGATAATTGACAATGAAATCTGTTATGGCTTTTGTGTTAAAGCCTGTCAAGAGTAGCGCGCCCGTCAATGACTGCAACTTTGCAAGCCCTGATTTTTCTTTATTAAGTCGGTCGCGGACATCATACATCTGTTTCTCGGTTCTGACCACTTGCTTTATTTGCTGGTCTAATTTTTCAGCAATAAATTTAAAATCAGAAATTTCTTTTCTCTCAAACTTTTTTTGTGTCTTGCCTTTAGCAATTTTAGCCATTGGAAATTAATAAATCACGCAAAGGACAGCTGTGTAATTATGAAGATAATTTTTGTTTTTTACCGGAGAAATTTCGCCAAATGTAAAAAGTCCAGCCCATGGTATATCTTTGCCTAATGTTTCCTGCATAGCATCAACGGGTTTTTTCGCTTTTTCCTCAGAACCGAATAATATCTTGCCTCTGCCCGCGCAATCAAAGTGAAGAACAAATTTTGGCTTCTTGCCACCTAATTTTTGTTTAATCTGCTCTGCGGCTTCTTTGGCTCTTTTAATCAAAGATTCCGCGTCTCTTCTCATTAACTGCATTTTCGTTCCGGTAGGCATTTCCGTTGGAATAGTAACAGAGCTATCCTTTTCGTCCCTGCTCATGCAGGCGCGGACCATATACTTGTCATACACATCGGATATTTCTTCCGGCACTGGTTCGCCAATAGCAAAATAAGCCATGGCTTTACCAAAATCTTTTGCTTCGCCTGGCGCCAAATATTCTGTTAAAACTTCGTAAGCCGGCTTGTTGTCTATCTCATAAATACGGTTCCCCTCAGCTTTGGTGATTTCTTTTTCTAAACCAATCGGAATGCAACCATGACTAACACCCACTTCTACCTTAGCATTTCCTGAAATCAAAACTGCCGACATAGCATCTGTTAAAACTTCATCATTATGATATTGATAAGTCTTAGTAAATTTCCAATTATCTCCTGACGTACCGCCTATGAAAGGTATATCTGTTCCAATAACGCCTTCTAACCCCGCAAAAACCTGTTTCATGTTGCAAGTCAGACCATCTGGCAACAAAATAAGCGCAACAGTATTTTTAATATTACCTTTTTTTATTTCTTTTCCTATTGATTCCCCGGCAGACCCAGAACTCTCTTTCAAATTTCGGCCTAAATAGTTTGAAAACTTAATTTCTTTTGAAGCTAAAACCATAACAGACAAACCGTATAATTTTTCATTGGGGCCATCTTGGGTAATTACGCCTTCGCCTGAACAACCGCTTAATGGCGCACCGTTAGTAAGCATTCTCACCTCTTTTAACACCTCTTCTTGCTCATAACCAATTGTGGCAAAGAGAAAAACAAAATCACATTTATCTATGCCGGCTTTCTCAAAAGCCATTTTAACGGCTTCGCTTGCCGCTTTTTTGGGGTCTGGCTCTTTGCTAGACCCGACACCTACTTTAGTAGACATGATATTACATTATTGTGCCAATATTAATTTAACCAGCTTATTTGATGTAGCACATTAGCATCAAATATAACCTCATCTTATTATACTGTAAATCTTTTTTTATTAAAACTATTCCTGTTTTCTCATTTGGCTCCAATTAGAACCAACGGATACGTCCACAACAAGCGGTATTTCGGGCAAATATTTATCCTCCATAATCTTTTTATTTTAAATTTTAAATTTGATAAAAATAAGCAACCTTCTCATAAAAACATTATATCATATGGTAAGGCAGAGTAAAATAAAAAACGGTTCCTTTATCTTTTCCTGGCTCAAACCAAATCTTGCCACC
>JAHIMF010000061.1 GCA_018896645.1 Patescibacteria group bacterium
GCAAGCAATTGGGGCTATAGTCAACATCTGAACATTTATGGGAGAGTCAATCTTGGCCTCCCATTTTTTTTCAAAAAATGCTAAGATGGAGATAGTAAGGTTCAATAAATTAATATCACCCAAAGGGTGACCAGCCTCTGGCTGGAACCAGTAAATCAATAAATTATGTTAAAATACAAAAACATTATATTATTCGGTCCCCAGGGCAGCGGCAAGGGAACTCAAGCAGATATTTTGGCAGAAAAGTTTGGGATGCCGCATATTTCTACAGGCGAGATTTTTCGGCAGGAAATTAAAGAGCACACGGAAATTGGTAAAATGGCCGAGCAGATTATCAATGCCGGGAGTTTAATGCCCGATGATGTTACCAACGAAATCGTGGCCAAACGTCTTAAAAAAGAAGCTACTCAAGAAGGATTTATCCTTGAAGGTTATCCGCGTAATATTAACCAAGCAAAAGCCTTAGATAGTGTGATAGGCATTGATTTGGCTTTAGAGGTTTGGATTAGCGATGACGAGGCTGTGATGCGGATTGGAGGCAGGCGAACTTGTCCAAAATGCGGAGCGATTTATCATTTGAAATTTAAGCCGCCCAGACAGGACAGAGTGTGCGATGTTGACAGCGAGGAACTGGTAATCCGGGATGATGATAAGGAAGAAGCAGTGCGCAAGCGGCTTGCTGATTATCACGAGCAAACAGAACCGTTGATTGATTTTTATAAAGAAAAAAATATATACAAAAGGATTAATGGCATGCCGCCGATATCGGAAGTGACGGAAAGTATTATGGAAGTTGTTGAAGGGTGATTTTATGTTTATCGCAGAGAACATGAATTATCACTAGTTATTGGTCATTAGCAACTAGGGTTTTGTTGAATAACATCTTAAAATTATCCCTAGTGACCAGTGACGGGTTACTATTTTTATGATTATAATCAAAACTCAAAAAGAAATAGAATTAATGCAGGAAGGTGGAAAGGTTTTGGCTCAAGTGTTAAAAAAAGTAATCCAAGCAGTTAAACCGGGGGTTACTACTATTGAATTAGATAAGTTAGCTCGAAAGTTAATTAAAGACGCGGGTGGGGAGCCCAGTTTTTTGAATTATAATAATTTTCCTTGCGCTTTGTGTACTTCAATTGATGATGCGGTGGTTCATGGAATTCCTAAAAAAGATGAAATAGTCAAAAATGGCAATATCATTGGTCTTGATTTGGGTTTAAAATATAAAAATTATTATACTGATATGGCAGTAACATTGGCCGTGGGCAGAGTTTCAAAAATTGGACGAAAGTTGATTAAAACCGCGAGCAGAGCTTTGGATATTGGTATGGAGCAAGTAAAACCCGGCAACCATGTCGGTGATATTGGTGCGGCAATTCAGCAGTATACTGAATCGCAAGGATTTTCAGTGGTTAGAGATTTAGTGGGACACGGAGTAGGCAAGGATGTCCATGAGCAGCCTAGGGTTGCGAATTTTGGTATCACGGGAACTGGCGAGAAAATAGAAGCTGGCATGACTTTAGCCTTAGAGCCCATGATTTGCGAAAAAGGTTATCAGGTTAAAACCACTCCAGATAAGTGGACCGTGGTGACGGTGGACGGGGGATTAGCCGCGCATTTTGAACACACCGTGGTGGTGACTGAAAGTGGCTGTGAGATTTTGACATGTTAACTTTTTTATGATATTATAATACTACGATATTACGATATTACGATATTACGATATATCGTAATATCGTAGTATGGAAACCATGAAAGGAGGTAAAAAATTTATGTCAAAATATGACCCCAGTAAATTGTCTAAAAGGCATCGCGATGTCCTCATGAAAGAGTTTAGTACAATTCTTTCTAGTTTGGGAAATTCTCAGAAGATTCGTAATTTTTTACGCGATTTACTCACCGAAAGCGAGGAAGTTATGTTGGCACGTCGTTTACAAATAGCCAAGATGTTAACGAGTAATCACACTTACGGTGATATTAGATCTAAATTAAAAGTTGGATATGAGAACATCAAGTCAGTCAAACATTTTCTTGATTTTGGCTGGGGTGGATACTTGGAGGCAGTGAACAAAACAAGAAAGAAAAAAGGAAAAGGAAAGTAGGAAGTATTTATAATTTAATGTTAAGCTAATTAGAGTTTTTGCTTTTAGCTTATCACATAATTTTACACAGGCAAGATCTACTAACTTTTTTATATCATTATGTCAAAAATACTAGGTATTGACTGGGGACAGTCAAAAATCGGTTTAGCTGTCGGGTCAACAGAAGTTGGAGTGGCTAGTCCTTTTGATATTATAAAAAATGATATCAAGACGATAGATATCATTAAAAATATTTGTTGCGATAAAGACATTAAGACAATTGTAGTTGGTGAATTGCGTGATGAAAATAAAAAATTTGATAAATTTATTGATGGACTTAAATTTTTAGGTCTTACCGTGGAATTGGAAGATGAACGGATGACAAGTAAAATGGCTGGTAATTTAAATAGAGATTTGAGGGGTCAAGATGACGCGGCGGCTGCCAGTTTGGTTTTGCAAGGGTGGTTGGAAAGAAAGTCAGTTATTGACATTAGATAATAATTATATTAAAATTAAAATATGAAGAATTTGAATTTTTATCCAACTAAAATTGAAGAGCAGGAAGAAGGCGGTTTTTTGGCTAGTTGCCCCACTATTCAAGGAGCTTGGGCAGAGGGTGATACCATTGAAGATGCAGTGTTAAATTTACAAGATGTGGTATCTAAAATTTTAGAATACAGGAAGAAAGAATTTTCTCCCCTTTCGGTAGTGAAAGTTGAGAATAATATAAGGGTACCAAATTTGGCTTTAGCAGTTGAATTATAAGTTTATGCCGCATTTTCCTGCTTTAACGTATTTTCAAGTTCTCAAGAAGATTAAGAAGCGCGGTTTTATATTTCATAGACAAGCTAGGGGCAGCCATGAATTATGGATAAGAGAATTTGACAAAAAAGTTATTGTAATAGCAAAGCATCCTGGCAGGACAATTAAAAGAAAAACACTCAAGAATATAATTAAGGCAACTGGGCTTTCGGTCGAAGAGTTTAGGAAATTATAATCCCAAGTAGGGGATTTTTTAATAATTTTTATGTCAACCCAATTTTTAACAGCCTTTATAATTTCAATACTTCTATCTTTTATATTAACTTTTTTTGTTCTAAAGTTAGCCAAAAGATTAAATATTACCAAAAAGTCAGAACGAGAGCGGGATGTTCATAAAAAGCCAGTTCCGCTTTTGGGTGGATTAGCGATTTTTTTAAGTTTGGTGTTTTTAATCGGTTATTATTTTCTTTTTACTCATCAAGAACAGCAAGACATTATTAATGGCAGATACTTGTTAGGGATTCTGATTGGCGGATTGTTTCTAATGATTGGCGGATTTTTGGATGATAAGTACGGGCTTAAGCCCCGCCAGCAGATTATTTGGCCGATTCTGGCCGTGATTTCTGTTTTAGCGTGCGGCATCAAAGTTTCTTTGATTACTAATCCTTTTGGCGGCTTTATTGAAATCGGAAATTGGCCGATTATTGGGATAGTTTTAATTTTTGCTTGGCTGATGGGAATGATGTATACGACTAAATTTTTGGATGGCCTGGACGGCTTGGCTAGCGGCATAGTGATGATTGGCGCTTTGGCGATTTATTTTTTATCGGTCAGTAATAAATATTGGCAGCCGCAGACTGCGCTATATGCTTTGATTTTTGCCGGAGTATTATTGGGGTTTTTACTTTTGAATTTTCATCCAGCTAAAATTTTTTTAGGCGAGGGCGGTTCAATTTTTCTTGGCTTTGCCCTGGGTTCCCTAGCCATTATTTCTGGCGCTAAATTAGCCACTACTTTGCTGGTGGTTGGGGTTCCGGCCTTGGATGTTTTATGGGTGATTATTCGGCGGAAATTTTTTGAACATAAACCGGTGAGCGTGGGTGATAGCCAGCATCTGCACTTTCGGCTGCTTAAGGCCGGATTTTCCCACAAAGGCGCGGTCTTATTTTTATATTTTATCGCGGCGAGTTTTGGCGCGGCGTCACTTTTCCTGCAAAGCAAGCAAAAGCTGATAGCCCTTTTGCTATTGGCTGGGTTGATGATTGCCTTGGGATTTTTTTTGGTGAAATCAAGGTCAAAAAATGAAATTCAAACTTAGTATCATTTTTATCTTAGTTTTAGCGCTGGTCGGTTGCGCAAGCAAAAAGCATGTTGAACTGAAGATTGGAAACGCTAAAGTGAAGGCCGAAGTTGTCAGTTCTTTGGTTTCCCGGGCGCAAGGGCTCTCGGGCCGAGAATTTTTGGCCCAAAATCAAGGCATGCTTTTTGTTTTTGATGAGCCAGCAAGATACTCTTTCGTAATGCGGGAGATGAAATTTCCTCTGGATATAATTTTTATTAGAAATAATAAAATTGTTGATTTTACTGAAAATCTGCCAGTGCCCGAACCTGGCGAGGATTCTGCAAACTATACCACCAAAGAACCTGCAAATTACGCATTAGAAGTGAATGCTGGGTTTATTCAACAACATGAGCTGAAAGTTGGCGACGGGGTTGACATTGGTCGGTAGATCGTGTAAAATTTAATCATACTAATTTCCTATTTCCATAATTAAATAATTTTATTTTTATGATCAAAATAGCAGTTATAAAAACAGGCGGGAAGCAATATAAGGTTAAAGAAAAAGACAAATTAAAAATAGAAAAGATTAAAGGTGAAAAAGGCGATCCTGTGTTTTTTGATAAGGTTTTGTTGGCTGCTGATGACAAGAAAGTTGAAGTTGGCGCTCCCGTGCTGAAAGGCAAAAAAGTTGAGGCTAAGATTATCGAGCAGGGGCGTGATAAAAAAGTTTTAGTGGTTAAGTATAAACGGAAAACCCGGTACAAGAAAAAGTACGGGCACAGGCAGCCGTTTACGAAGGTGGAGATTTTGAAGATTTAACATTTGTCATTTTCCATTTATCATTTAGACGAATAAGGAAAGAAGATATGAGTAAATTAAATTATTATTTTGACAAAGAGGCTGATGTTTTGTATTTTTCTCAAGGAAAGCCCCAAAAAAATATTATCTCCCAAGAAATAGGAGATGATATAATAGTGCGGAAACACCCAAGTACCGGAGAAGTCGTGGGTTTTACCATTCTTAATTTTATAAAGCGAGGAAGTAAAAAATTAGCAGCTATTAGTGTTCCGCTTAAAGCAGAATTTACTCTTGCAAAGTAAGAGGCAAATAGACTAAACATTATGAAGAATTACATCGCTATTATCAAAAAATTTAACAGCCATTTTGTGGCCTTATGTCCGGAGCTGAATGTTTCCGCTCAAGGCGAGACCTTATTGGAAGCCAGAGAACAGTTAAAAGATGCTATTGAAGAATATTTGGAATTTTCTGGAGAAGAAAAGATAACAAGTGCGTCATTAGATGTGGAGACCTTGAGAGAGTTTTCATTAGAAACAGCTGAGGTTTACTAATGATGAGATTTATAAGATATTTAGGTGAGGCACTATTTAAAATGATAGTGTTTTTTTTGTTTTAAAAATAGATTCATACATTGTTATTAGTAGTGTTCGGTTTGTTACGATATTACGATATTACGATATATCGTAATATAGGAGTGCAGTAGTGGCAACTCTATGATTTACTGTGTTCCTATATTTCGGAACATAGGAACAAGATTTGGTTTTAAATAAAAAACAAGCGTCGTTCGCAATGAACGGCGCTTTTTTGGATTTTTTACGGTAGATTTAATTTGCTGACCTCGTCAAGCACGTTTCTTGCCCAGCGATCAAAGATTAGAAGTAGAGTTAGAAACTGAATACTAGAATCTACATTATGTGTTTCGTAACGGGTACCCCTAGTCATAACATCAACCTGGTCGGGTAACCAATACAATTCGGTCGCGTTGCCGGATATTTGAATTCTATCCAATCCAATTTCTGGATTAAATTCCACTATTGATCTTTCTGAAAAAATCATGTGGCCCATTCCTATTTCTTTCAGTCTCCACGACCAATAGCTGTTGTAATTTTCATTGAGCTCTCCTATGGTTTGGCCTTTTTCTTTGAGTAGGTTCGCTATTCTACTTTTGGCGCCCTTAATGAATTCAGGAGAGACACGAATAGCAAATCCGCATTGACCAGACTGGACTGAAAAGTCTGGTTCCCAATCCACGATTTGCCAAAGCAAGAGATTCTTTATTATCTTCATTTTAAACTCCCTTCGGTTTATGAAAAGATCAAATCTCCCGCCTACCTTTCAGCGCATCCGATAACGTCACCTCATCCGCATACTCCAGGTCCGAGCCAACCGGCAAGCCTCGGGCTAGACGGGTAACTTTAGGAATATTATACTGTTTGAGTAATTTTGTCAAGTACATGGCTGTGGTTTCTCCTTCCATGTCCGGATTTAAGGCTAAGATAATTTCTTTTGGCGGATGGACTTTGATGCGGCTGATAAGCGCTTGAATTTTTAAATGTTCGGGCCCAATGCCACCGAGAGGATTAATAGTACCGCCAAGAATATGATAGGTTCCCTGATATTCATTAGTTTTTTCCAGAACTTCAAAATCTTGAGATTTGGCTACTATGCAGATAATTGAGTGGTCGCGTTTAGGATCAGCGCAGATTTCGCAAGGGCTATTTTGGGAGAAATTTTGACAGATTGTGCAGTGAACAACTTGCTCTTTGAGTTGACTGACATTAGCGGCAAGCTCATTTAGCTCATCTTTTGGCCGGCTAAGCAAATAAAAAACAAACCGGGCTGCGGTTTTTGGCCCAATACCTGGAAATTTAGTAAAAGCCCGAATAAGAGTTTGGATGGCTTGGGGAAATTTAGACACCTTGACAAAATTTTTAAGATATGATAAACTTATGGGTTATAAAAACAGTCGTTTTTGTTCATAGTGTGTGTTGGTCGGCAAAAACTCTCAAAACCAGGAAAGGAGGGCGAAATGGAGGCAATGGGTGTAGTCATAGCATTGGTGTGGTGTTTGGTAGTAGGCGGCTTCATCGTCTGGTTGAGGTGGGACCGGAAAAAGAGGCTGGAGCCTTTTAGCTACATGGCTCCAGAACAGACAGTCGAGAAGCTGCCAGAGTCAGCAGAGGAAGCTCCTACTTGTTGTGACCTGATTATTGCGGTTTTGCGAAAGTATGGGTCAGGTACTGCTCGTTCAGTCAGGCGGAGAATTTTGGCTGAAGGCAACACCTACACTTGGGGAGTTCGCATGGTTTCCCTTCGCCTGGTTCAGTTAGCTCGAGAAGGCCAGGTGAGCCGGTTGAAAAGAGGAGGCAGGAGGGGCAGGCTGGATGTTTTCTATTCCCCGGCCTGACAGAGATATCCATTATGTATGATTTTGTTCTTCCCCCGGATAGGGATTATCTGGGGGCTTTTATTTTATAAATAATTAATTTATTCCACGGGCTCCATCCTTTTCTCCAAATTTTTAAAACTAACCCTGCCTTCATCAAAAAAGAGATTGACCATGCCAGTAGGTCCGTTTCGGTGTTTGGAAATATAGATGTCAGTAATGTGTTTGCGTTCGCTGTCTCGCTGATACATTTCTTCCCGGTAGATAAACATAACAACATCAGCGTCTTGTTCAATGGAGCCCGAGTCTCTTAAATCAGCTAATTTAGGAATTGGCGGATGCCGGGCTTCAACCGCGCGTGAAAGTTGGGAAAGGGCCAGGACCGGGATGTTTAATTCTCTGGCAATGCCTTTGAGCGAGCGGGTGATTTCAGCAATTTCCTGAACCCGGTTTTCTTGATTACGGCCCTCCATCAACTGGAGATAATCAATAACCATTAGACCTAAACCATGTTCGGCTTGCAGGCGGCGGGCTTTGGTTCTAATTTCCATGACATTGGCGCTGGCCGAATCATCAATAAATATGGGCGCCTCTGAAAGCACTCCCATGGCGTGCCCAATTTTTGGAAAATCATCATCTTCTGGTTTGTCGGAAAGATGACCAGTGCGCATGCGCCAAAGATTAACGCCAGCCTCACTGCAAAGCAGGCGGTCGACTAGTTGTTCTTTGGACATTTCTAAGGAGAAAATACCTACTGGAGCTTTTTCCTTAACGCCCACATGCCGGACAATGTCAAGGGCTAAACTGGTTTTTCCCATACTGGGCCGGGCCGCCAGAATAACCAAATCAGATTTTTGCAAACCAGCCAAGAGATTATCCAGGTCGTGAAAACCAGTAGGAATGCCGCGGAGTTTGCCGCCCTGTTTGTGAAGTTCGTCAATTCGGTCAAAAGCCTCGGTTAAAGCGCTGGAGATGGGTATAAACGCCTGTTTTAAAAACCCTTGAGAAACTGCAAAGAGCTTTTGTTCAGCTCGGTCAAGTAAAGAGGAAACATCCTCAACCTCTTCTTGGTAGCCCAAGCTGGTGATTTCCGAGGCCGCATTAAGCAATCTTCGCAAGGTAGCTTTTTTTTGCACGATTTGGGCGTAAGAAACCACATGAGCCGCGGTTGGTACGGCATTTGCCAAAGAAGCCAAGTAAGTTCGGCCGCCGATTTCTTCTAATTTTTTCCTTTCAGTTAGGCGGTTAGTTAAACTTAAAATATCAATCGGTTCGCGGCTTTCATAAAGTTCTAGCATGGATTCAAAGACGATGCGATGATTGTCTTTGTAAAAATCTTGGGGGCCAAGGATATCGGCAATTTTAACGATGGCATCTTTATCAATCAAAAGAGAACCCAAAACTGATTGCTCGGCCTCGATGTTTTGAGGGGGAAGCTTTTCAATGGATTCAATGTTTGCTTGGGTATTGTTGGGCATGGGATGTAGAATTTGTTTGTTTAAAATTCCGTGTTTAAAATTTCAAAATCCAAATTACAAATGTCAAATCAAACCCAAAACCCAAATGTCAAGGCTTTGACATTAACTAATTTGAAATTTGACATTTCAGCCAATAGCTGATCAGCCTCTGGCTGAGATTTGGAACAATTTGGATTTTGAATTTTAAAATTCTGGTTAGTTTATTTTACATTGAAAAGATTTTTTTGGCAACCACATTTTGGGCACAAGTTTTGCACAAGTTGTTCAAAACTTGATTAGTTTTCTTTTTTGTGATAATATTTTAAAAGACTCTGTAAACCATAATGTAAATTAAATATTGTGCGCGCATAGCTCAGTTGGTAGAGCAGTGGCCTTTTAAGCCAATGGTCGGGGGTTCGAATCCCTCTGCGCGTACCAAATAAAATACGCCTGAATTAATTCGGTTTTTCGGCCAGAGGCTGGTCTCCTCCAAGGGCGGATGGGCATCTAGCCCAAACCTTTGCCTGAAATTCGGTTATAAAATTTTGTATATCCCCTCTCGGGATTTTTTGTTTCCTTAAAAAATGTTATAATAAAAGCAATAAAGTAATAAACCAATAAATTAATAAACAAGGCGTGTAATTGCTTGAGATTTTTAGTATGGCAAAAAAGCAAAAGCAAAACAAACTAACAGAAGTTCAAGCCAAAGAAATCCTTTGGTATAGTTTTTCAGTTGAAAGAACGTTTAAGAAATTAAAGACGAATAAGAACGGTTTGACTGCTGAAGAAGCAGTAAAGAGGCTTAAACAAGGGGCCCCCAACAAATTGCCGGAAGAAAAGCCGCTTTCATGGCTTTTTATTTTACTTAATCAATTTAAAAGTCCTCTGGTTTTTATTTTAATAATTGCTGCCGTTGTTTCGCTTGTGCTTAAAGAGTTTATTGATATGGGCATTATTTCCGCAGCTGTTATAATCAATACCATTGTTGGTTTTATCCAAGAGTTCAAAGCCAATCGAGCCATTAGTCATTTAAAAAAATTAGTTCAACGAAAAGCTAAAGTATTGAGAGATGAGGTAGAGATAGAAGTCGATGTTTCTCAATTAGTGCTAGGTGATATTATTTTGATTGAGGCCGGGGATCGGATTCCGGCGGACGGAAGGTTGCTGGAGGCAATGAATTTACAGCTTGTTGAAGCCGCCTTGACTGGGGAATCTTTGCCTTCAAAAAAATCATCTCGTCAACTTAAAGAGGGAGCGGCTTTAGCAGACCGAGAGAATATAGTATTTATGGGTACAAGTGTTATGAATGGTCGGGGTAAGGCTGTAGTTTGCGCGACCGGGAAGATGACAGAGCTTGGCAAGATCGCTACTTTAGTTAAACAAACGGAAGACGAAAAAACGCCCCTGCAGGATAAGCTGGCTTATTTTAGCAAGATGTTGGGTATTATTGTATTGGCAATTTGTTTTTTGATTTTTATTCTGGGTTTTACCCGTGGTCGACCTCCATTCGAGATGTTTGAAACAGCCGTGGCCGTTGCGGTAGCGGCTATCCCCGAAGGGTTGCTGGTTTCGGTTACTGTAGTGCTGGCAATTGGGATGCAGCGGATTTTGAAAAAGAAGGCGCTGGTGCGCAAGTTGATTGCCGCAGAAACTTTGGGCAGTACCACGGTCATTTGTTCTGACAAAACTGGAACCCTAACCGAGGGCAAAATGCAGGTGACTAAATTAATAGCCGGGCTTGGTGAGTTATGCGGAGAAAATGATGGAGTTAAGGCTGGAGAGAAAAGCCAAGCCAAAACTCATGAACTAGTCTTAAAGATTGGCCTTTTGTGCAATAATGCCGCAGTGGAAAATCCTAAAGACAAGCTCAAAGATTGGTCGGTCTTGGGTATGCCAACAGAAGTAGCCTTGCTTTTAGCCGCGATTCACGCCGGTTTAAATCTGGACGATATCCAGAAACATCTGCCGCGTTTGGACGAGTTGCCGTTTGACTCGGAAAAAAAGTTTATGGCAACTTTGCATCGGGTGGTGAAGAAAGAATATTTTATGGCGGTTAAGGGGGCGCCGGAAGAGATTTTAGCTCGCTCTGCTTTTGTTGACACTGATCACGGCGCCAAAGAGTTAACCCCAGCCCTGAAGAAAAAAATTAAAGAAAATTTTGAAAAAATGACCCGTCAGGGTTTGCGAGTTTTGGCGGTGGGTTATAAATCAATAAATCAAGAAAACAAGAAAACAAAAAATCAAAATAAATCAGAAAAACAAAAAGATAAAGGCAAAATTTTAGCTGATGAAATGGTTAAAGATATAACATTTGTGGGTTTAGTGGCCTTAAAAGACCCCTTAAGGGCAGAGGCCAAGGAAGCTATTGGGCTTTGCAAGAGCGCGGGTATCCGGCCGGTGATTATTACTGGCGACCATAGATTAACTGCGCAGGCCGTAGCTTGTGAGATTGGTATTCCAGCCCGGAGTAAAAATATTCTTACGGGCAAAGAACTTGATTCTTTGAATGATAAAGAACTTAAGAAGGCGGTAGCCTTTGTTGACATTTTTGCTCGAGTCAGCCCTCATCATAAATTGCGCATTATTGATGCCCTGCAGGATAGAGGCGAGGTTGTGGCCATGACTGGCGATGGTGTTAATGATGCGCCGGCCATTAAGGCTGCGGATATTGGTTTGGCTTTAGGAAGCGGCACGGACGTGGCCAAAGGCGCGGCAGATATGGTTTTGTTGGATGATAATTACAAGACCATTGTCTCGGCGGTGGAGCAGGGTAGGATTATTTTTGATAATATTAAAAAGATTATTTTATATTTACTTTGTGGTGGTTTTTCAGAAATGATATTGATCACTGGCGCCTTAATTTTAGGTCTGCCGCTGCCGCTTACTGCCGCTCAAATTTTATGGATAAATTTAGTTACTGATGGTTTTCCTAATATTGCTTTAACAGTGGAGCCCGGAGAGAAAGATATTATGGATGAGCCGCCGCGAAAAAAAGAACGAATCTTCGACACCGAGATGAAAGTACTGATATTTATCATCGGTATTATAACAGACCTTCTACTTTTTGGAATTTATTTTTATCTTTTAGGTCGCACGGCAGATTTAGTGCATATTCAAACTATGATTTTTGCGGCCCTCGGTACTAGTTCTTTGTTTTATGTTTTTTCCTGCAAAAGCATTAGGCATTCGATTTTTAGCACTAAGATTTTTTCGAATATGTGGTTGATAGTGGCAGTGATTTCAGCTTTAGGACTGCAGGTGATTGCGATTTATTTGCCGTTTTTTCAGAAGATTTTAGGGACGATTCCATTGAACACGGAGGATTGGATTTTAGTAGTTTTGGTGGGGGTTATCAATATTTTAGCCATTGAGTTTGGGAAGTGGATTTTTATTGTGCGGCGGCGGCATCATAAGCGAGAGTTGACCTGATTTATTGTTAAACTGTTACATTGTTAAATTGTTGGAGTGGAGACTGGTTAACAATTTAACAATGTAGCAATGTAACAATCATGCATTATGCTTATCTTCTATACAATCTCCTTCCTCATCTCCTGCTACGTCCTCGCCCGTAGCGGGGCTCAGGTGGTGAAATCATTAACGCGCATTGCCGCGCATTATGAACTAAGCGAGTTTTTGGTTGCTTTTATTTTAGTTAGCTTTGCCACGACGGCGCCGGAGTTGTTTATTGGTATTTCTTCGGCATTTTCTAAATCTACCAGCCTTTCGCTGGGAAATCTGGTAGGCGCTAATATTATTAATATTACCTTGGTGATTGGCTTAGCGGCGGTTTTGGGCCGGGGCATTGAGATTGGCACTAGAATTGCCCAAAAAGACGTTTATTATACTATCATCATGCTCCTGATTCCAGTTTTGCTTTTTATTGACCAGACACTTTCCCGGGTTGATGGTTTATTACTTTTGTTAATCTTCTTACTTTATTTGGTGCACTTGTTCCATTCTTATCAAAAGCGATTGCCTGTTTTTGTTATCAAAGCTTTAAACATGCTGCGGATCCCTATTAATGGCGAGCAATTTCATCAGGAATTTGAAACTCCAAGCGGCAAGGAAAGAACCCCAAGAGAGATTATTATAGAGTCTTTTTGGCTTGTCATTGCTATGCTTCTGCTTATTGTTAGTGCCAGGATAATTGTTTATTTAGGTATTGAGCTGGCTGGTATTTTGAATTTGCCGATTGTGCTTCTTGGCTTAATAATTGTCTCTATTGGCACAACTTTGCCGGAGTTGACTTTTGGTATTCGGGCGGTTATGGCCGGCCGAAAAGAGATGATATTGGGAAATTTATTTGGGAGCATGACTATAAATTTAGTCTTTATTTTAGGGGTTGTTGCCTTACTTCAACCAATTGCATTGTCGTTCGAGGCTTTTCGGCTCTTTTTAGTTAGTGCTTTATGCATGTTTTTAGTGTTGGGACTTTTTTCAGTTTTTATTCGGACTAAGTCAAAACTTTCTTGGCAGGAGGGGATGGTGTTGGTGATGTGTTATGTGGTTTTTGTAATCGTTGTTTTTTTAATGAGATAATAAACACGGATGGCCACGGATGACTGCGGATAGCCAAGGATCACGATGATGCGGTTATGAGTTCGACGCGGTCTTGACCGCGGTAGCGGCAGTCTTGACTGCCCGAGCCTTGACTTTTTTATTTAGAGCAATTAATATTGAATATAGAGCAATTAATATTGAATAAATCAGAAAAGAGATTTGACTTTATTAAAGGAGGGATAAAGCTATGGACAAAAGAGAGCCTATTGGCCTTGTTTATGACTTGGCAGGGGTCAAGATCAGGGGAGGAAGAGTAGTAGAAGAATGTGATGATTGCTCTCGGGCAACCGATTGCAAGTATCGCGAGAAAGGACGTTTTATGAGCTTCTGTGCTCATAAAATTAGACGTACAGAAGAAGTTGGGGGGGCATAATCAACCAAGCCATGTTTCGTTTCGGACATGGCTTTTTTCTTGATTAGAATTAGGAAGTATGGTATATTGATAGTATTGATAGCAGGTTAATATTTAAATTGCAACAATATGAGAAAACAAAGATGCGCGGATAAAAAAAGAAGAAAGAATCCTAACAACCCGAGCACGGGCGTAAAATTGCCTAAATACAAAAGCCGCCGGAAGAGAAGTAAATAATAAACATGAGAAAAACAGCAAAAATTTTTTCCCCAACCGAAAAAAAAGCCATCAAAGCATTTAAAACCCAGCTCCTCAAAAAATTAAAAGGAGAAGTTTTGGAATTGAAACTTTTTGGCTCCAAGGCCAGGGGTGATTTTAAACCATGGCCAGATTATGATATTGATGTTTTGGTAATCTTGAAAAGGACTTCACGCAAGAAAAAGGATTTTATTATGGATTTGACTGATGATTCATTGCATAAATATAATTCATTAATATCACCTAAAGTTTTTTCAAGAGCTGAATTTAAAAAAGGCTTGGACTTACAGATGCCTTTTTATTTGGAAGTCCAAAGGGAGGGTGTAGATATATGATGTATAATATTAAGCCAGAGAATGGTAAAAAACAATTTAAGATTTATATGTCCAGGGCTAAAGAAAATATAGAAGCAGCTGAAATTTTATTTGAAAAAAAGAGCTATCGAGGAGCGGTTTCCCGAGCCTATTATGGCTTCTTTGAGGCGGCTAGTGCTGCTTTAATAACCAAGGGATTTTTTGCTAAAACTCACGCGGGAGTAATTTATTTGTTTGAGCAACACTTTGTAAGGACTAATGAAGTTCCGGCAAAATTTAGTAGATTTTTCCGAGAAGCTAAAGAAGCAAGGGAAGAAGCAGATTATAAATTTTTAGAAAAAACAACCAAGGAAGATGCTGAAAGGATAATTAAGACGGCCAAGGAGTTTATCGAAGTTATCGAAAAGAGCGTTAAAGTTTAAACTAATTTAACCAGCTTAACTCATAACCAATAACTCATAACTCTTTTTATGTACCGCACTCACACTTGCGGCCAGCTCCGCAAAAAAGATATTGGCAAGGAAATAACCCTGTCCGGTTGGGTCAACAGCAGACGCGACCATGGCGGCGTGGTTTTTATTGATTTGCGGGATAGATATGGGATTACCCAAGTCAAATGCGATCCGAAGATTTCTAAAAATGCTTGGAGGCAAGCAGATAAAGTTCGGGATGAATATGTGATAAAAGTTGCGGGCAAAGTCAAAGCTCGACCCAAAGATATGCTGAATCCAAGATTGGAAACTGGCGAAATTGAGGTGGAGGCGCAAACAGTGGAGATTTTAAATACCGCCAAAACCCCGCCTTTTGAGATTGCCTGGCCGCCAGGCGATGATGTCAAGGATAAGGCCGAGGAAACTAATGAAGAGGTGCGGCTTAAATATCGTTATCTTGATTTGCGGCGCAAAAAGATGGTGAAAAATTTGTGCTTGCGTTATAAATTGATAAAATTTATTCGCGACTTTTTAGAAAAAGAAGGGTTTATAGAAATTGAGACTCCGCTTTTAACCAAAAGCACGCCCGAAGGCGCTCGGGATTTTATCGTGCCTTCGCGCCTGAATCCGGGCAAATTCTATGCCTTGCCCCAGTCGCCCCAGCAGTACAAGCAGATGTTAATGGTCGCCGGGATTGATAAATATTTTCAAATTGCGCCTTGTCTTCGCGATGAAGATGCGCGGGCTGATAGAAGTCCAGGCGAATTTTATCAGTTGGATTTGGAAATGAGTTTTGTGGAGCAAAAAGATATTTTAGATTTGACCGAGCGATTGTTCACGCAAGCGGCAGAAAAGTTGATTGATAAAAAGATTATGAAAAAGCCCTGGCCCAGGATTTCTTGGGACGAGGTAATGTTAAAATATGGTGTTGATAAGCCTGACTTGCGTTTTGGCTTAGAGATTCAAGATATTTCTAAATTAGTGAAAGACTGCGGATTTAAAGTGTTTAGCGATACAGTTAAAAAAGGCGGGGTAGTGCGGGCTGTCAACGGTGAGGGTGCGGCAAAATTTTCTCGTAGTGAACTGGATAAACTGGAGGGTTTGGCGCAGGATTTGGGAGCGCCGGGATTAGGGTATGTGATTATAGATCAAGAAATCAACCCTTCAACAAACTCAGGGCGGGGAAAATCAAGAAATCAAGAAAACAAAAAAACAAAAAATCAAGAAAACAACTTTAAATCCCCACTTTTGAAATTTATTGGCGAGGAAAAGATGGGGGAGATTGTTAAAGAAATGAAAGGTAAGCCAGGTGACATTATATTTTTTATGGCAGGTGAAGAGTTGAAGGTAGCCGAGATTTTAGGTCAGATTAGGCTAGAGCTGGGCCGCAAGCTTGGCTTGATTGATGATAATCTTTTAGCTTTTTGCTATGTAGTGGACTGGCCGCTTTTTGAGCCAGGGATGACAGACGGACATTTTTCTCCGGCTCATCATATGTTTACCATGCCTAAAGAAAAGGATTGGCCAAAATTAGACACTGCGCCGGAAAAAGTCAAATCTTATCAGCACGATATGGTTTTGAATGGTTTTGAAGTGGCTGGCGGCTCAATTAGAATTCATCGTCCGGACATTCAAGAAAAAATATTTAAGCTGATTGGCTTTAACAAAGAACGAATTAAATTTTTTTCGCATATGTTGGAAGCGTTTAAGTATGGCGCTCCGCCGCACGGCGGCATTGCTCCGGGCATTGAACGGATTGCCATGCTCTTTGCTGGCGAGGAGTCAATTCGGGAAATGATGGCTTTCCCCAAAAACAGCCGGGGTGAGGATGTGATGATTGGCGCGCCGAGTGAGGTGGAACAAGAGCAGTTGAAAGAGCTGGGGATAGAGATCACGAGGCATGAGGCACGTAACACATAACAAGTTAAACAAATTTTATTCGCTACCATTTTGGTCGTGTTACGTGAATTGTGAATCGTGATTTTTTATTTGCCACAAAATTTAAAGTATAGTAAAATGAATACAGGTGAATAACTATGAAACTCTCAAAACTGCAGAAATATATACTGTTGCAGTGTTGGTATTGGAAACGGAAAAAGGCTCCACGACAGGAACTTTTGAAATTTTATGATTCTTACAAAAAAAGGCCGTCAGAAGAAGACATGACTAACATTATTACTAAGAGTTTGGTGCGTTTGATAAAGAAGAATCTGGTTGTCGGTTTTGGAGAGTTGACGAGCCAAAAGACATTTATTCAGAGCGTGCGTTTGACTCGCGAAGGGCGGAAAGAAGTACGACGGTTACTGGACAGGCAACAGAAGCTGCCGTTGAAAATCAAAAAAACAAGAAATCAAAAAAACAAGAAATCAAGTAAGGTTTGATTTTTATAACTCGTAACATATAACCAATCTAACTTTTAACTATATCCCTATGCCCATCTCTAAAAAACTTAAAACCTATCTTGATGCCAATAAAATCAAGCACGAGATTTTAAAACATAAAAAAGTATTCACAGCTTATGACGCGGCGCAGACATTGAGAGAGGATTTGCAAAAAATTGTCAAGTCGCTTTTAGTCAAAGCTGATAAGCAGTATTATATTGTCTCTGTTCCGGCTAATATGAATTTGGATTTTAAGAAGTTGGCCAAGGCGCTTAAAGTGAAGAAGGTGGATATTACCAAAGAAAAAGACATGGTGAAGATTTGCAAAGTCAAACCTGGCGCTATGCATGCTTTTGGCTCGCTTTATAAGATTCCTGTTTTAGTGGACAGGGGACTAATGAAAGTAAAAGAGGCGATTTTTGCCTCTGGAGATTTTATGGAAAGCGTCCGCATGAAAGCTAAAGATTATGCGGATTTGGAATCCGCGGCGCTGGGGAGTTTTGGGGCCGTGAAGGCCACAAAAACACCTGCTTCCGCTAAAGCTTCGGCGGGCAGGCGAAAGGCCATAAAGAGAAAGACCAGTTGTAAGTTAAAAGCAGGGATAAAGAAATAAATTTATTATTTATTATTTACTATTTACGAACGAGATTGATGTGGCGAAGAATAATGAATAGATGAATAGTAAATAATAAATGTCAACCCATGCCCCAATATACCATCAAACTTAATCAATTTGAAGGTCCGCTTGATATTCTTTTGAAACTGATTGAAAAAGAAGAATTAGACATTACCCAGGTTTCGCTCTCTCGCGTTACTGATCAATACATAGAATATGTTCAAAAACTAGAAGATAAGTTTAATCCCGATGAGTTGGCAGATTTTTTAGTGGTGGCCACTCGCCTGCTTTTAATAAAATCAAAAACTTTATTACCCCAGCTAGAACTAGATAGCGAGGAAACAGGCGAGGAATTAGAGCGCCAGCTTAAAATGTACAAGGCGTTTTTAGAGGCGGCAGGAAAAATTGAAGCGAGACTTAAAGAAAGGAGGTTTATTTTTTTCCGGGAGAAGCTGCCCAGAGATTTACATGGTGTATTTAGGCCGCCGCGCAGTGTGAATGTTCAAGTGTTGGCAAGGACTTTTAAGGAGATTGTCGGTGGTTTGGAGGTGATACCCAAGTTAAAAGAGCGGGGCATCAAAAAAGTTATTTCCATTAAAGAAAAGATTAAACAAATCATAAGTATAATCAAAAAAGCTGAATGCGGATTTTATGACATCATTAAAAATTCAAACGATCGAACTGAAGTAGTTATCAGCTTTCTGGCGATTTTGGAGCTGGTAAAGCAGAAGCAGGTGGCGGTGGTGCAGGAACAGGGATTTGGAGAGATTAGGATAGAGAGAGTGAAATTAGGTAATTGAGCAATAAAGGAAAATAGTTATGAGTTAGAGAAGTTAGATTAGATAGCGGTTAATAGAGTGAATAAGAGAGTGAATAAGGTTAATAAAAACGATCTCGTCCGAAGGCGGGTGAACGCAATAAATTAATAAATTAAATAGATGTCATTAACCTCTAAAATAGAATCCACACTTTTTATTTCACCCAAGCCATTTTCTATCAAGGAATTGGTAAAATTATCAGGTGCTAAGCCCGCGGAGATTGAAGAAGCTATCGGTCAGCTCAAAGAAAAGTATAATAACCCGGAAAGTGGGCTTTGGCTGGTAGAAAATAAAACTTTGAAGGATAAGGAGATTCAGCTGGCTACTAGTCCGGATAATCAGGACATAGTCCAGAAATTTTTAAAGGATGACATGACCGGAGAACTAACACGGCCAGCTTTAGAGACTTTGACTATCATCGCCTATCGCGGACCAATGACTAAGCCGGAGATTGAACAGATCCGCGGAATCAACTGTAGTTTGATTTTACGGAATCTATTGATTAAGGGCTTGGTTGAAGTGGAAGAAAAACAAAGAGAGCCGTATTATAGAATCAGTTTTGAATTTCTAAAATATTTAGGGCTAAAAAGCGTTAATGAACTGCCTGATTATGATAAACTGCACCAACACGAGAGTTTGGAAGAATATTTGAGACAAAACGAATAATAATGTAATGATCTAGAATCAATCCCATGCTTGTATCTTTATTAATCAACTTAATAATTTCAACTGTAATAAGCCAGTCTTTGGTGACTGTTGATTTTGATAGGGCGCAAATAAACCCCCAGCCGATTGTTTTAGGAGTTGAAGAAAAAATTGCTGGTGCCACTGAAATAGCACCTCCTACAAGAATCAATTATCAAAATCGCGGGATAAAATTAACTGCTGGGAGTGCTTTAGTGATGGATAAGTTAAGCGGAAAAGTTCTTTTTGAAAAGAATAAAGATGCTAAGCTACCGATTGCCAGTATTTCCAAGTTAGTCACCGCCTTGGTTGTTCTGGATTTAGAGCCTGATTGGGAACAAATTGTAATAATAAGCAGTGAAGATCAAGTGGCTGGCGCTCGGATTAAAATTGGAATAGGAGAAACCGTTAGGGTGAGGGATTTATTTTATGCCAGTTTAATCGGTTCGGCTAACAATGCCACCTTGGCTTTAGTTGGTTCTACTGGATTGAGTGAGAAAGATTTTATAGTAGCTATGAATAAAAGGGCAAAAAAAATAGGCATGCAAGATTCTTATTTTGCAGAACCCACGGGCCTTAATCAAGTTAACCGTTCAACGGCCAACGACGTTGCCCAACTTATTGGGGCGGTCACAGATAGCGAGTTGCTTCAAGAGATTATGAATCTGGAAGAATATAGTTTTCAAACAGTAAATACTAGAAGACGGCTGTTGGTTAAAAGTACTGATAAATTGCTTAAAAGTTTTTTAAATAATAGTGATGGTTATAAAATTTTAGGCGGGAAAACCGGTTACATTGAAGAAGCAGGTTTTTGTTTAGGGGTGGGCGCGCAAGATAAAGACGGAAACGAAATAATAGCTGTGGTTTTGGGGAGTGAGAATAATGAGACGCGGTTTCAAGAAGTCAAGGGTTTGATATGGTGGACGTTTCAAAATTGGACTTGGGAGTGACATAATTTGGTTTGATGCTGGCGGCGGTTGGTGGTAGAATAAGAGTAAGATAAATTTCTAATTTCTAATTCACCTAATTTCTAATAAAATTCTAAATGCTTAATGTCAAGTTTCTAGTTAAATTTCCAATTCCCAATTTTTAATTTAGGAATTAGAAATTTTATTAGGTGAATTAGAAATTAGGTGAATTAGGTGAATTTTAAAATGGTGAATTAGAAATTAGAAATTTTGACGATAATATGAACCAAATATACACCCTTCTCACTGCCATGTTGCCAGTCGCTGAATTGCGGGGCTCAATTCCCCTGGCGCTTACAGTATATAACCTTTCGCCAATACAGGCTTATATCTGGTCGATTATCGGCAATATGTTGCCAATATTTTTCTTGCTTTGGTTTTGGGGAACTTTGGCCCAGTGGCTAATAAAAAAGAGCCCTTTTGCTAACAAATTTTTCACCTGGTTGTTTGAAAGAACGCGGCGGCGAGCTCATAAAAAATTTGAGAAATATGGTCATCTGGCCTTGATAATATTTGTGGCTATTCCTTTGCCAATCACCGGTGCCTGGACCGGTAGTATGGCGGCATTTCTTTTTGGAGTTCCATATTGGAAAGCAGTTTTATATATTTTCTGTGGAGTGCTTATTGCTGGTATTGTTGTTACTTTGGCGAGTTTGGGGGTGATTACTATTAGCAACTGATAACTAGTCACTGGTTACTGGGATAAGGTGCGCGAGGCGGCAACTCCGTTGTAATACAGTTGTAACTCGATGGTAATACGATAGTAATACGATAGTAATTTATTGTTAATTTTTAAATAAATTCCGTGCATTTAAAAGACACCAAAAACAAATTAGGATTTACTCTTGTTGAACTTTTGGTGGTGATTTCTATTATTGGGTTGTTGTCAACTTTAGCGATTGTGGCTTTGAACAATGCCAGGGCCAAGGCGAGAGATACGAAGAGAAAAGCGGATTTAAGGCAGATTCAAAAGGCCTTTGATTTGTATTACGATAAGTATGACCGTTTTCCGCCGGAAGGCTTGTGTTGGGACACTAGTGTTGGGAGCGGGGGGTGCGTCCTTCCAACTCCCCTTCAAGATTATTGGGATCCAAACAGTGATTTACAGGATTTAGTAACCGAGGGGTTTATGGGTAGGGTTCCAGTCGATCCCTTGAATAATGGGTCATATTATTATAATTATGAGCCCGATCAAATTGGTCAAGGTACACCCCCGTGTACTGTGAGTTGTTGTCGTTATACTCTGTGGGCTACATTAGAGGGTGGTGGCACTTTTACGGTTAAAGGCGGAGATGTGGCTCAATAACGGCGGAGTGCTTATTGCTGGTATTGTTGTTACTTTGGCGAGTTTGGGGGTGATTAATTTTGTGCTTTGATTTTTTAAAATTTTATGCAAGTCAAAGAACAAACAAAATCAGGATTCACATTGATTGAACTTTTAGTGGTAATTTCAATAATTGGTCTATTGGCAACTTTAGCAATTGTAGCTTTGAAAAATACTAGAGAAAAAGCAAATATTGCCAAAACTAA
>JAHIMF010000062.1 GCA_018896645.1 Patescibacteria group bacterium
ACCTGGCTCGGGACAGGTAAATGATAGATTACAATGTGTCTTTTATCCTTGCTGAAAACCATAAACCAGTCAAAACCAAAACCTAAATAAAATCAAATTAAAAAATATTGAAAAATTAAAATACAAACAACCTTTTTCTTAATAAATAATCTTTTTTGCTTTTTTCAATAAACAAATCAATCACTTCAATCAATCTCTTGTCAGCTTTGAGAGAATATAAAATTCTCCATCGACTAACTCTTAAACGATAACCATATTCAGTACCAGAGATTTTCTTGACATTACTCTTAGAAAAAGGGTCTTGAGCTAATTTTTCTACTTCTATCACTATCTGTTGTTGGATTTTTCTGTCCAGCTTGCCAAAAATTCTTTCAGCTCTGGGTTTAAAAATAACTTTATACATTTTAACATCATTATTTAAGACAATATTTCTTTTTTAATTGAGCCAGAGAAATGCCTTTTTCTCTTTTTGATTCTCTAAAAGCGTCTAAATACCGTCCCTTTTCTTCTAACTCATCCATTAAAGAAAGAAAGACATTATAAGAAGTGTAATCCAAAATTACAGCCACTGGCTCATTCTCACCATATATGACTTGAGGGCTTTTAGTGTTAATAGCTTGGGTTAGAACCTGAGATAAATTTTTTTGTGATGATGTAGCAGTTAATGGCATATTTTTATTATAACCAAAACCTAAATAAAGTCAAATTATATATCCTTCTTAACTATTTTTAGTTTACCTCTTTCAGTAAAAATAGTCAATGTGGATAACTAAAAACTTATTCTTTCTGGCTTTTTAGAATAATGTTTATAATGCTCTGGATCTTTCAAGAACTCGGCTGATTTAGTAATATCCTTCTTTTGAAATCCTAAATCAGCCCCAGCCATTAATAGTTCAACATTGTTAACAAAATCAGAGCTATGAGCAATGATTTTTGGTTGTTCAATCTCTTCTATACTTCTGATTTCTTTAATCAAATTAGCTCCTTTTCTTAACTCTTCTTGATCTTTTTCTAATTCACCATCAACAAAAACTAAGTCTGGTAGTTTCTCTTTTGATTCTTTTCTTCTTTTAATCTCTTCTAAAGCAGACTGCCCTGTTTCAAAATGCTTAAAACCATAACCAATGTCTTGGGTCTTCATTTGCCAAAACCTTAAAATTCCTTCTATTGTTTCTTTATCATCATCAATAATCCAGATCTCTTTGGCAGGAGCTGGCTCTTGTTCTGAATGTTTTTCTAAATTACCTTCAGTAGACATAAGTATTGGGGAAAAGGTTGGAATAAAAATAATTCACTTATTCTCTTTCTCTATTTTTAGAGAGAACCAAAACCTAAATAAAATCAAGTTAAATTTTATAATTAAAAACAAATCACCGCGTCTTTACCACCCGGCTGTCTAATTGGTATTCTCTTGCCACCTTGCTTGCTTCTTCTCTTATCATCTGAAATAATGCTTTAGGATTTCTCCCAGACTTTCGCCACATTCTATCTCTTATTTTGTCAAGTTCTTGCTCAATTGGACAAGGAAATTTAAGCATAAGTTATGTTTTTAATTATTAAATTTCTAAAAAATCATTCGGCGTTGAAATGCTAGGAATTGACAAACCAAATTTCTCATTAAATTCTATTATTTTCTTTCGCTGTACTGCCCCAACTAAGTGCCGATAATTCCATGAAACAAGGTAGTCAATATTATTAACCGTAGCAATTGCTAAATGGATAGCATCTTCCAATTTTGATCCGGGTATTATTTTAAAATTTATGTATTCCTGCGATAAATTTTCTATTTTACTGCTTATTCCCAATCTCTTCATTCCTCTCACCTTGCTTAAAAGTTTTTCCCTGTTTTGTAAATCTGTAATCTTATTTAGCTCCGCAACTACTAAATCTGAAATTACTAAATCATAGCATGGAATTATCTCCTTCCAAAAATGAATGGTAATCTCCTTTCGTTCGGCATCTTGCCTTTTAAAGTCAAAATAAGCTGAAATTACTGAAGTTTCTAAATATATTATCTCTTTCATGATATAAGTATATTAAATTTTTACATAAAAGTCAAATTACAGATGATAAATGGGGAAATGATAAATGATAGATTATAATGTGTCTTTTATCCTTGCTGAAAACCATAAACCAGTTAATACTAAAACTCCAGCTAAAACAAAAATATACTGAAATCCAAAAAAATGCAAGACAAGGGTAGCGAGGAGCGGAGTGATGACATAAGCCAGCGGTCCGGTATTTCGAAAAAGATTAATGATATGAATATCCTTGACATCAACTCTTTTGAAAAAATAAGTATCGCGCATAATTTCCACTAAACTGGCGCCAATGCGAGTGCAGACAAGAATAATAAGCCAAACCCAAAAACTCGTGGAATCGGCAAGGCCAAAAACAATAGCAGAAACGCCCATGATAAAAATACCAATTGTGAGCAGTTCTTTTTCGCCAAGATATTTATCAGCCAGCCAGCCGGCCGGATAGGTAAATAAAACAAATGTTGAAAGCATAACTGTGAACATAATGCCAACCTGGTGCCACTGGAAGCCAAGATATTTAGTGAGATAAATTGGCGCGTACACGATAAAAGCGCAATAAAACGCATGCAAAAGAAAGGCGATTATAAAAATTCCATTTAGCAGATTATTTTTATAAATCTTTTTTATGGCCCTTAAAAAATGGGGTTTAGGAAAATGATTAACTTTTAAATCCTTAAACTTTACGTAAAAGCCAATCATCACCAAGAATACTAAAACCGAAGCAATTAAATATAAAAATGAATAATTAAATTTTTTTAAAATCTGGCCAGTGGCCAAAGGCGACAAAAACCAAGCAATGTGCAAACCAGTCATATAAGTTCCACGAATGCGGCCAGTGATTTCATCGCGAGAAAAATGTTCAACATAAATATCAAAGGATATCCAGACTAAATTTAGGAAAACCACATAGGCTAAAAAAGAGATAATAGCCGGGGCAATACTGTTAGATAAACCTAAGCTAATTAAACAGACGATCATTGCCAGAAATACCGCGATACTGGCTTTAAAAATCTTCAACCAATTAATGAACTTGGTATAATTCAAAATCATTAAAAATACCAAGAAATGAGCGACGGTAAAAACAAAGCCGACATTTTTCTCGCCGACAAATTGACTTAGGTAAGATGAATGAACATACGCAGACAAAGCATTGGCAACAGCTAAAACAAAACCAAAAACAACAAAAAGTTTAAGATGGGATTTTGCTTGTTTTTGGGGTGGTTGATTTTTTGATTGGCTTTTTTGCACGAGTTAGTAAATAGTAACTGGAAATTAGTAATTAGGGAATTGGAATATTTGAGTTTATGTTTTTAAAAGTGGAAATTTGTGTAATCGTGTGCACGAATATGCTACTTGCGTTTTCGCCTGAAAAACAACGTAGATATTGGAAAAGACAATATAAAACAACTTGGTGTTGTCCATAAAAGATGAAATTTAGAAATCTGTGGATTAGCTAAAAAAATGATATTCATTACCCATAAAAGGACCACATCAATGATTAAGGTTTTATGACCTCGGCTAAAATTTTTATATCTAAACCAATTTATCGTCCATAGTAAAGTAATAATTATTGATAATATTTGTAATATTGTGCTGATTGTTTTCATGAAATTTCATAAAAAATAAAAATAATTCGTTATTCTATCACTCCCCCGCCGAGAACTTCATTCTTAGAATAAAAAACAACTGACTGGCCAGGGGTTATTGCGCGTTGGGATTTTTTGAATTTCACAAAAATTTTGTGTTGTTTTGTGATATTTTTGGTTAAAACAGCCTCAACCGCTGGGTGCAGGTACCGAATCCTCGCTCGACACTTCAGTGGAAACTTTGGTTCAAACCCTGAAATCCAGTTGATATTCTTGGCTGTGAGCTGATCTTTAAATAAGAGTTCCTGATCAAATTTATTAGCCACATACAAAATATTCTTCTGATAATCTAATTTTACCACATAAAACGGGCCAATGCCACCGATAAGAATTTCCCGGCGCTGGCCGATTGTGTATAATGGCAGGCCTTGATGCTCGCCGATGACTGAACCGGGTTTAATCCCCTTCTCTTTGACACCGTCGAGGGTGATGATGGGACCGGGTTTGAGTTTGAGATGACGGCGGAGGAAATCATAATGCCGTTTATCTTTAATAAAACAAATGCCTTGAGATTCGGCCTTCTCGAACACTGGCAATTTTTTCTTTTTAGCGACTTTGCGGACTTGGGGTTTGGTGTAATCACCGATTGGAAATAAACAATGTTTGAGTTGGGCTTGGGATAAGGTCCAAAGGAAGTATGATTGGTCTTTGGCTTTATCGTTAGCCATTCGTAACTGGTAACTGGTAACTAGTAACTTAGTTTGTTTTTTTGCTTTCTTGTTTTTTTGCTTTCTTGTTTTTTTGACGTAATGACCAGTGGCAATATAATCACAGTCAAGCCTTTTAGCGCGTTTTAAAAACTCACCAAACTTGACATATTTGTTGCATTCAACGCAAGGATTAGGAGTGCGACCGCGAGAGTATTCGTCTAAAAAATTATCAACCACGCGTTTCTTGAAAATTGATTTCATATTCATGGTGTAGAGTTTGATATTGAGCTTGTCGGCAACGCGCCGGGCATCTTCATAGGCCTCGATAGAGCAACATTTGTTTTCGGGTAAGATAGATTGGGTCAAGGGACCCAATCTACCCCCAAGCTGGGTGGGTCGGATCCCTTGACCCGACCCGGTTAAACTCTCTGACCAGAATTTCATAAAAATACCGATGACCTCATAACCCTGTTCCAATAACAAAGCAGCGGCGACTGAAGAATCAACGCCGCCGGACATGGCTACAAGAACCTTTGGCTTATTTTTATTCATAATAATCAAAATCGATTTTAATTGATGAGTGATCTTCTAAAATGTAGTTACGGGCTGAAGAAAATTGATAATCTTCTGGGCGCTCGCATAAACCGGCTTTGGTTGGATTGTTGTGTATATAGTTTAATTTTTCATCAAACTTGTGCGGAGTTAAAACATTGAAATCGTAAAATTTAGGTTGCCAGATACGATATTTGAGACCACGCCGGTGTGCCCTCACCTGTTGGGTGGGGTTGAGCCTCTGCTCAACCCGTTGGGGCGCGAGCTGAGGCTCTTGTCTACCCGTGATGAATCTACAACAAAATCAAAATCGCTGCTCCCAACAAAATCCGATAAACCGCAAACAATTTAAATCCAAATCGTTTTATAAATGCTAATAACAATTTAATCGCTATAAAACCGCTAATAGCAGCAGCCGCAAAACCCACTAACAAGCTCTTTGCTTCTTCTATAACAATCCCTTCTCGCAATAAATTAAACAACTCATAGCCGGCGGCAGCGGCAATAATCGGAATAGAAATCAAAAAGGAAAACTCCACAGCTGTTTTTCGATCCATCTTAGTCAGCATGCCAAAGCTCATAGTAACCCCACTGCGCGAAGTTCCGGGAATAAGAGCTAACGCCTGACTTAACGCCACTGTAATTGTTTGAAAAATTCCAACAGAATTAACATTTTTGGTTTTAAAATGAGCTCGCTTGCTGTAACTGTCTGCCAGCCATAAAACTAAACCCCAAAAGATCAAATTGGCAGCTACCACAATATTGGAACGGAAATTATTTTCAACCAAATCCTTGAATAAAAAACCAGCCAATCCGGCTGGAATAATAGATAAAATAATCAAAGCTCCAAGGCGAGCATTAGCTTCCTGTCCCCTGCCCCTGCCAAAAACACCCTTGAATATATCTCTCAACTTTTTACGAAACGCAAACAAAACCGCGACTAATGTTCCCAGGTGAACAATTACATCAAAATCCAAACCCTGGTCACGAATACCTAAAATCTTGGGCACTAAAATCAAATGCCCAGAGCTGGAAATTGGCAAGAACTCTGTTAATCCTTGGATAATGCCGAGAATGATGGGATGGGACATACGTTAAAAATAAAAATTTACTATTCATTATTTACTATTTACTATTCACCAATCAAACAACTTCCAAACTTCATTAGGTAAAAATAAAAAGAATAGTATCAGCCAGAGGCTGACCCCTCCAAAGGCGGGCAGGCACCCTTTGGCTGGAATAATAAATAGTAAATAATAAATCACCCAAGTCTCACCTATCATTCTGATCATCGTTTTTATTTTTCTTTTTCCCGTCAAAGGCCACGGTTCCCTGACTCATAGCGTCTTTTAAAGAAACTTCTTCGGGTACTTTTTTAGTTACCGGCTCGGGGCCGGCACTGGGTTGTGGCTGGGCGGAACCTGATGGTCGTCTGGGCGCTCTAGCCGGTTTAACTTCTCCGCTTCTTACCTTTTGCAAACACTCCCGGCAATAAACTGGCCGGGCTGGGTCCGGCTTAAAGGGTAAATCCGTCTTTTCACCACAATGAGAGCAAGTAGCTTCAAATTTAGGTGAGGTATCTCTACCCGCCGACCCGGTTGGACGAAATCCTACTTTTTTTCCGGCCCCTCCGCCATCCCCTTCACCAACGCCATTTTCCCGGCCCTCGTCCATCATTCCGCTCCAGCGATTTATTTTTTCCTCAACCTCTTTTCGGGGTTCAGCATAGCGTTCACGCGAAATTTTAATTATTTTTTCACGATTTCCTTCTTGGATGTCTGCGGCCAGAGGCGGCAGGGTACCGGCAGAAAAAGGAGCCGAAGACACGCCATCAATCATCAACTTCATATAAACATCAAATTTGGCTAAATTTACCAAATCTGTTTCAGTAAATTCTGGCTCAAACTCTTTGACTACCGCTTCGGCATCAGCTGCACCAATCCGAAAACACATAATAGTTCCCACATTACCAAATACCGCTGCTTGAACTGTCTCGTCTAATTGCTCAATATACTGATGCGCAATAATAAGATCAAGGCGATATTTTCGGGCTTCGGATAAAATATTAGCAAATGACTCGGTGGCAAAATTTTGGAACTCGTCAACATACAAGTAAAAATCTTTGCGCTCTTCTTCTGGTATATCAACTCGGCTCATAGCCGCCAATTGAACCTTGGTAATCATAATCGCGCCTAATAATGCCGAAGAATCTTCGCCGACACGGCCTTTTGCTAAATTCATAATAAATATCTTCTTGGTATCCATTATCTCGCGCATATCTAATTTTGATTTCACCTGGCCAACAATATTTCTAATCAAAAAAGTTGATAAAAATTGGCCAACCTTATTTTGAATTGGAGCGATTGCTTCGGATTGAAACCTATCCGGGTATTTTGAATATTCATCAACCCAAAAAGATCGGACCACCGGATCAGTAACTTTACTGATTACTTTTTTCCGATATGCCTTATCAACTAACAGTCTCATAATCCCCAGCAAAGAACTGCCGGGATATTCTAAAAGAGCTAAAATAGCATTCCGTAAAACATATTCCAAACGCGGACCCCAAGAATCTGCCCAAATCTTTTTAAAGACTCCCACCAAACCCGAGGAAACTAAGTGGCGATGGCTAGCGTCAACTTGTTCCAAAACATTAAAGGCAACAGGAAAGTCTAAGTCCGCCGGATTAAAATAAACCACATCATTAACCCTGTTTGATGGAATGTAATCAAGAATTTTATCCGCAATATCGCCATGGGGATCAACTAGAGCCACCCCATTACCCGCCCGAATATCCTGAATAATCATATTTTCAATAACTGTTGTTTTTCCCATACCGGTTTTACCAATCAAATACATATGCCGGCGACGGTCATCTTCTTTGATACCAAATTTCACCCGTCGATTGCGGAAATTGGTTTCGGCTAAAAGAGTTAAGTTTTGATCGTTATCTGTGGGCATATAAAATATTTTTAAAAAATCAACCAAGCTGTTGCAATAGTAAGGCAATCGTTGCCGCTGCCGTTACAAAAATGGAAATAACCGCCACTACTACATTAACCAGCACTAAAGTCATTGAAATATCAAATCTTTTCTTTTTGAAAAATGGAAATTTCATAAATATTAAAAAAACTAGAAATAAAGCCATTCGACAAACTCAGGCCAGGAAAATTAAGAAATAAAGGGTCGAGTGTTAAATTTGAAAATTGTTATCCTTAATTTCTTAGTTTCTTTATTTCTCCTCGCCTTCCAGTTATTAAAATTCCTCAACTTCCGCTTCTGATACCTCCTCACCCCTCTCACCTTCTATAGCCTCTGTCTCTTGTCTGGGCGCTTGTTCAACTGGTAAAGCAAAAGGCGGTTCCATGCGCTTGGCTTCGGTTTTCTTGAGCAAAGGAGTTCTGATGTCCATCATTGGAAAATGCCAAAGAGTTGCCAACTCCTCAATATTCAAAACAAAGCGCGCCCGACCCCGCCAATTACTTCGATATTTATAAGCTAAAACCAATCTCCGTTGCCTGGCCGCAACCCGACGTTTTATAAAAAAATAATCAATTGTCGTCTTGCTTTTGGGGTGAGGCTTAAATCCGTTTAAATCAAGACTGTTAAATTGAGCAATGGATCCTAATATCCCATTGACGCCGCGAGGCTTGGAAAAAATATCTCTAGGTCCCCAGTACATAAATCGAAATTTAGTATCAAAACCATGTTTAGAAATCTTTGCTTCAACAGCCTCTACTGCTGTCCGCTCACCAGGAGATAAATAAAGCATTTGTGAACGCAACGCTTGTTGCTTTCGAGCCACTTCCGTCTCACTAGTCTTGAAAGAAGCTGTGGCCGTATCAAAAGCGCCCTTAGCCAATTTCTGGCCGGCTTGACCCAATTTGGCAAAGTAAGTGCTAGCCCCATCTGTTTCTGGCACTTGGGCTCCTATTAATTTTCTAACCAGCCGTACCCCACCCTTAATCCAATCAGGCAGAATGGGTGTAATAACCAGCTGAAGCCAAATGTGCTCCGTAGGACTGATATTGCTCATAATTTCCAAAAGGGACGCCATGGGGTCTTTAAATTCTTGCGTTAAGCCGTACTCAAAAAACGGATAAGTTCTAATGGGGTAATGATCCTTGTTATAGGTAACAAATTCCGTGCCCCAAAGATTATACGTTTTATTGGGGTATGCCGTTGGCACGGCCCCGGCATAGTCTTCTACTTCCGTAATTTCAGCATCCGGATATTGAGCATAAATTGCGGCTTCCACCAAATTCCTAAACAGGGTTGGGGAATGAACTAAAAACTGTAAATACCCGCCATCACTAATAATCTCAAAACTGAATTTTGGCGTTAAAAAACCCTGCCAGTACTTTTCCACTAAATTTGGCGTTTTATAACTCCCATAAATTTGGGCAAAAAGATTTTCTACGGCTTTCGGGCCTTGCTCATTCTCTTTGGGGACATCCACCGCCAAAAGCACATATTTCTGCTTGCTATAATAAATATTCTGCCGCCAATAAAGCCAGGCTTCTTTTAAGCCCCAAAGTAAAACAATCAGAAGCAGGACCCAACCGCCGTTTTTTATCAAAAACCAAACACCTTCCCAAGCATTATCAAAACTGCTTAGTTGGGTCAGGAAACTTGAGATTGAATTCATGACGTTGACCATGTTTTTATTATAACAAAAAAATGAATACAATGCCAATCTACCTCTCGGCCATCCCTCGACTCCGAGGTCGCTCAGACTCGAGGAAAGCTCGAGGCTGAATGGCAAATGAATGTTTACCCCAATAACGACCGGGGCAGGTCTACAAATGTGCGAATACCAAAAAAGCTCCAGACTTTAGTATCCTGAAGCTTCTTGGTTGAAAATATAAAAAATGAAAATATGGATATGTGGATATATTTACTTATTCCAAATCAACCACATTATATCGTCCATCATCCAATCTCTTAAACTTACTCTTGTCCGAAAGCGCCAAAAGCACGGTGCCGGGTTTCACCATCCGTTGCTTTAGCACCTCATCAATTATTTCTTCGCGAGCTAAAGGCCCTTTCTTTTTTATAATACCAACAATAACATCAGGCACTATTCCGGGAATATAGCCCCAGTTTTTTAGAGCGTACACACCCCGGCCAACTAGGATATACTTATCACCCATAATTAACTCATTATGGACAGTAGCCGGGTTAGCGGTTTTGGAGTCAAAACCCTGCTTATTAATTGCCTCGGCAATCTCGTTAAAATGCAATGGCTTGCCAGTTTTTTCCAGCACTAAATAAATCTTATCGCTCATTCTTTTGGGAACAATGGTTCGCCAATCAATCAAACCCCATTCGCCAAAAGAATTTCTCTTGGTTTTAGCGCTGGCTTCCAGGGCTGACAAAATTATTTTATCGGTTGCCTCATAATCTTTATCATGAGAATAATCTTTAAAACCAGCCACCAAATTCTCTGCTAAGGTTGGTTTGCCTTGGTTTTCGATAAAGCTATGCAACTCATCTAAAATTTTTCTAAAAAGCTCAACATCGGCAATCTTTAATTTCCAGCCCGGCATAAAATATTCATCTGCCCTTACCTTTTCTAAATTTTTATCTAAAAGCTTGGAAATAATAAAAAGGAGGGCTTGTTTTCCAAAATTGGAAACCGATTCATCTTCACTTATCTCTAAAAGTTTGTTTACTAAAAAGTCTTCCTGCATAATCCCGCCATGGAATTCTAAAGTATCAAAAACAACAGCCTCAAACGGACTCACTAAATCTTTAAACTTGCCGTCTTGTTTGATCTTCTTGATCGCTCTGCTTTCTATCTGCCGGATTCTTTCGCGAGTAACTTTATAAAACTTACCAATCGCTTCTAGAGTTTGCTTTTTTATTTCCTCGGCTTCATACAAGGCATAGCGGCGTTTAAGAATCTCAACTTCTTGTTTGCTTAAGACAGCAAAAAGCCCCGCAATTAATTCTTGAGGTTGAATTTGCCCTTTTCTCTCGGCTTGCTGTTCTCGAAGCACCTCATCAAGCAGGGAATCGGTTTTTTGATTTTTCGATTGGTTGTCATTGTCATTCATCATATATTTAATCTTTCTTGCATGAGAACAAAAGAAACTAAGAAATAAAGAAACTAAGAAATAAAGGGCTAAATGTCAAATTTTATAAAATTATTATCCTTTATTTCTGTATTACTTTATTACTTTATTTCCCTGAATTTTTCTAACAACTATTTTCATGCTGACTTTATCTAATATTAGCTAAAAATAAGGCAATCCCTTATTACACAAAATAAGTATAACATAAACCAAAAAATATGTCAACGAAAAAAAATTTATTCCAAAAATTTTTATCAAAAAAACAGCCCTATTAGAGAACTGCTTCTATACTCCTTAACTTTATCATTATTTCAAAATCCTTAGCCGCCTCAAATTCCACTCTGTCCATTTCGCTTGCCTGGCAATCATACTTTTTAAGGTCTTTATCTTAAAAGTATCGCCCAAAGCATGAAACGAAACTGTCACTCTTCGCCCATCTGGATGATAATAGCGCTGATGACTGCCTTTTTGCAAGTGAAGATAAAATCCATCTTTAATCAAAGCCCTAATTATCTCTCAAACAGTTACGGAATGAAGTTTTGAATAATCAATTCCTTTCATACGGAAACAGCTATGGGGAGATCAAAGGTAACTCTTTGACGTTCCTGAACCTTTATTGGGATCTCCTCCCCATCTTCGGTCATTTCTTCAGCAATCATCTCCAGAACTTCTTGAATATTTTTTAAAGCCTCCTCCTTGGTGTAACCCCAGGTAGCTGCCCCTTGTGATTCTAATGCTGGACAACAAGCAAACCATCTGTCTTCATCTGGCTCAACTACAACTCTAAAAATATAAGTCTTTGTGAGTCCCACTGATTTATTTTTGGTTAAAACTTTCTTCATATTGGTAATTATAAAACCGATAAAATAATAAGTCAAATTTTATTAATCTTCATCCCTTAGTTCCTCAAATAACTTCTTCTCTTTCCTGCTCAACTTTTGCGGTGTCTTGACTATAATCTCTACCAAATGGTCTCCCCTGCCTCGGCCGCGGAGATACGGAATGCCGCGGTCTGACAGTTTGAATATTTTACCAGTTTGGGTGCCAGTGGGAATTTTAAGCTTAACCTTGCCATCCAAGGTTTCAACATCAATTTTATCGCCAAGAGCGGCTTGGGAAAAAGTTATCTCTTCTTGAGTAATGACATCATCTTCTTCGCGCTTAAAACGCGAGTGCTCGCGGATGATAAATGTAATATATAAATCTCCGGGTGCGCCACCCCTGATTCCAGCCTCACCCCGGCCAAGCAGGCGAATTGATTTACCAGCAGAGATCCCAGCTGGCACTTTGAATTTAATTTTTTCTTTACTCTGAACTATGCCAGCGCCCCTGCATTGGCTGCATTTTTGACTAGGAACTTTGCCTTCTCCCTGGCAATCCGGACAAATACCGCTTGTTTGAATAGAGCCCAAAATTGTCCGCTGAACCCGAGTCACCTGTCCAGTACCGCCGCAAGTTTTGCAGGTCTCAATTTTCGTACCTGGTTCAGCGCCATTGCCATTACACTTAGGACAAATCACATTTTTATCTAATTCAATTTCTTTTTCGGCGCCAAAAGCGGCTTCTTTAAAATCAAGGGCCATTTGAATTTCTATATCCTGGCCGTGTTGAGTTCTGGTCCTGGCTCTTGCGGAACGACCGCCCATACCAAATAAATCACCAACAATATCGCCCAAATCATCAAAGTCAAAATTAACTCCGCCGCCGCCTGAACGAAAAGCATCGGCAAAACCGGAAAAGTCGCGAAAACCGTTAAATCCGGAAAAACCGCCGCCAGCTTGGGCTTGTTCAAATGTTTGGCCGAACTGGTCATATTGTTTTCTTTTTTTCGGATTGCTCAAAACCTGATAGGCTTCATTGGCTTCTTTAAATTTTTGCTCGTCACCGCCGGATTTATCTGGATGATGCTGGTGCGCGAGTTTTCTAAAAGCCCGCTTGATTTCTTCTGAAGAAGCGGTTTTGGGGACTCCTAGGATGTCGTAGTAATTAGACATGATACAGCAGATTACAGCAGATTTTTATTTTATACAGCAGATTTAAGCAGATTATAACGGATTATCACTTTGAAATTTTTTAGGGATTAAATATCCTTTATATTCCAAAAATAATCTGCTAAAAATCTGCTTAAATCTGCTGTATGATTTGAAAAAAGGTGGAGCCATCGCAAAAGGACAGCCCCACTAATTGTCCTCCCAATCTATGCCGCTAATGGAAAAAAGAGCCCCAATTTTTCGCCTAATCCGCCTGACCAACCTCCATGGGTTTATGCGAAAGAAAAACTTCCTCAAACGCCTTTTCTTCTTTCCTTTCTTTCTGTCTGACCAAAGGTGAAAACCGTCTAAAGGATGCCTTAGGACATCCCCGAGGCAATGGGAAAAATAACGAACCCACCCGTTACTAATTTTCTTTCTGTGCTTAACGCCCAGATACAAATAAACCGAAAAGCTAACAACAGTGGCAACACTCAAAACAATTTTCCGAACAACATTCCGGATTGCTCTCATTTTTCCCTCCTTGGTTTTGGTGTATTTAAAAAACTGATTGAAAAAGTGAGGGGGAGCTTGGTTGGGCTAAGCTCCCCAATCTCGTTTTTATGATACTTTCAAGCCGGCCCTCTGTCGCAGGCCAGCCCAAGCTAAGGCCTGGCTCGGTTCATCGCCGGAGCCCATGATATCGGCAAATATCTCTTTGTCTCTCTTTGTTGGCAAAACCCTCCTGGCAACCGCCAACATCCTGTCTTCGTCGCTCTTAACTCCTGCTTCAGGCTTTAATAAATTAACGCCCAGGCTGACGGACTTAGCCATAATCGCCTCCTCTTTTTTGCTTATTTGCCAATTTTAGTCATCAGTATAAACTGATCCGGATAGTCTCCATTCTTCAAGTTTTGCTTGAAATTCTTTAATGGCCTCCGGGCTCACAGCGATTTCTAACGCTGTTTTAAATATATCTCGGGCACATTCATCATCCAGTTCCACGCGCAATTGAGAAGAAATAACAAGCCGAAAAATATCATCAGCCTCTAAGCCCCTTAACAACTTACAAAGACCGGGTAACATTGCCAACCTTGCCTCTTGAAGCACTGTTTCAATATTAATGAGAAGATGTATCACTGCTCGCATTACCCGCTGGACTGATTCAATTTGATCAAAACCCTGCAAGTCCACTAAAATCTCTTCAATTGTGGCAAGAAAAAGATTTCTATCATCAGCTCTTTCTTTTAATTTTAGACAAATTTTATGCATTGCCTTTTTGGCCGCCTCTTGCATGAGCCCTCCTTGTTTGTTTTTCTGCCAGAATTGATAATGAACTATGAACTAAAAAATTCTTCTTTAAACACATTTTCAAATTAACAGCCTTATCACTAATCAGGCCTTTTTGCGTTCAAGCCTGTATCTATCTTCTTCTTTCCAAAACATTCCTTCCCGCTCCCACATCTTAATCCAAAAATCATTGACAATCCAAGTGGTGTAATGATGACGATACTCTAAAGCATCACAACGATTAATATCATGCATGGTTAAAATGCCCTTGACTTCCAGGCATTGTATTATCGTTGGAATGCCAGCAAACTTAACCGGTTGATGCAAGAAAAAATCTACTGTATAAGAAAATGGCTTGCCTTGTCTGTCATATACTTCGAATTTTACGTGGGGAGTAAAAGGTATTTCATACTTGTGAAGCAGGGTGGCCATTCTTGCTTCCAATTTGGAATCATACAGGACACCCTGAACCCACGTCTTCTTACCTCCATAATACGGCGCTTTACTTCTATTCAATTCCTCCTCCTTTGTTAGAATGTTGATATAAATAAAACGAACAGTCTCCCTTTATCCTTCGGGTTTCTCGGCGAAGCCGATTTCATTGTGCGGTAAATCCGCTTCCTGAATTTCGCCGAATTTATCTTCGTACTTTTTTATGTTCTCACCTAACGCCTTGACCATCCGTTTTACATGGCCTGGTGTAGTTATCACTTTAGCGCTGACTCGCCCGCTTGGCGGAAAGATGTTGGCAAACATTAAATTAAACTCATCCCTATTATGCCACACCTGCATCATATTGGCATAAGCGCCGCCCGGGATGTTGTCGGCGATCTGGATTTGCCTGCCCGCAGGAGAGATGGGTTGCCCTGCTTGTGGAGTTGGTTGAGATTGTTGTGATTGCATAATGAATATTTTATTAATTTATTGGTTTATTGGTTTATTTTCACATTTTCAAATTAACGATATTATTCTAACTTGGAACCATTCGCCCGAATGGTTCAATACTATTTTGCTATATCTCACTATGATACTTCATAATATCATAGTGCAGTTGGTTTTTCGCGGTATGATAGTTCATTATATCAAATCGCAGAAACCTGCCCCGAACCCTCTGGCTTGCCGGAGTGGTTTTAAGATCATTAACTTGAAAATATGGGGTCGGCGGTGTGAGCAACGACCCCAGACATTTTATTACCCTAATGAGTGTAAGCGCACGAAACTGGTTTCGTGCGCTGCAAATAAGTTTGAAACAATTCAAGGTACCCCCCATCTACCCCATGCTTTTCCAGCTCTGATAAAAACCAAATTCGATCATCACTGGATAAACCACGGATACAATCATAAACCCATCCGCCTGCGTTAAAATCAGAACTGCTTTCATTCATACTACTGCCAACGAATCGACAGCCAATTTTGGAAATAACAAAATCAAACAAAACCTGCCGATCCGCCTGTCCTAGAATACGTTTTAACGACCAAAGCGCACTCTCGATTCGAGTATCAAGTTTCTGTACAAGCCCCCTAAGAGTGCGGCTCGTTTCGTCATCATCTAGGAGCCTTGAGCAAAGCTCCTCAATTCTGTCCGCCATAACACCCTCCTTTCCATTTGTACTGCTGGTTAAAATGAACTACCAACGAAACGAACATCCAACTTCCACCCTTGCCCGCGATAGAGGTCAAGCTTAGCTCTCCGATGACCTCTGCCATGGGCAGGGTAGAATCTGCCTGCCCTAATTATCAATTATTAATTATCAATTATTTCTTATCCTTCTCATCAACAATCTCTCCCTCTTCCGCTTCATCACTTTTCTTGTCTTGTTTCTTGCTCGCCTCGTCGTCACCTTGTTTCTTGTTACTTGTTTCTTGTTTCTCGTCCACCGAAGAGGCGGCATACATCGCCTGCCCAATCTTCTGCGCAACAGTTGACAATTCCTCGGTCGCCTTTTTAATTTCCTCAATCTTATCAGAATCCTTTATTTTTTTCAAGGCCTCCGCTTTTTCTTCAATGGCTTTCTTGTCATCTTTACTAATTTTATCACCAGCTTCTTTAAGGGCTTTTTCTGTGGTGTAACATAAAGTATCTGCCATATTCTTAACATCAATGGCATCTTTCTTTTTCTTATCCTCATCAGCATGAAGCTCCGCGTCCTTTTTCATCTTCTCTATCTCGTCTTTACTCAAACCGCTAGAGGCCTCAATGCGTATTGATTGCTCTTTATTTGTTGCTTTGTCTTTGGCCTTCACGTTAAGAATACCGTTGGCGTCAATGTCAAAACTAACTTCAACTTGGGGCACGCCACGAGGAGCCGGAGGAATACCGTCTAAAATAAACTTGCCAAGCGTCTTGTTGTCAGTAGCCATTTCCCTCTCACCCTGTAAAACATGAATTTCTACGGCCGGCTGATTATCCGCCGCAGTTGAAAAGGTCTGGGATTTGGAGAAAGGAACAGTTGTGTTGCCATCCACTAACCGAGTCATCACACCGCCCAAAGTCTCAATGCCTAATGAAATAGGGGTAACATCTAACAATAGCACGTCTTTGACGTCCCCTTGAAATATACCAGCTTGGACTGCGGCGCCAACAGCTACGACTTCATCAGGATTAACAGAAATGTTTGGCTTTTTACCAAAGAATTTTTCCACAGTTTGCTGCACTAAAGGCATCCGAGTCATGCCACCGACCATTACAATTTCTTCAATTTCCGAAGTTTTTAAACCAGCATCATCAAGCGCCTTTTTAACCGGCTTTAAAGTCCTTTCAACTAAATCGCCGATCAGTTCTTCTAATTTTGCTCTTGTTAATTTCATAACAAGATGTTTTGGCCCGCTTGAATCAGTAGTGATAAACGGCTGATTAATTTCTGTTTCACCGGAAGTGGAAAGCTCAATTTTGGCTTTTTCCGCGGATTCTTTGATTCTTTGCAAAGCCATCTGGTCATTGCCTAAATCAATGCCCTGATCTTTTTTAAATTCAGAAATAATCCATTCCATAATCTTTTGGTCAAAATCATCGCCGCCCAAATGCGTATCGCCATTAGTGGATTTTACTTCTACCGTATCTTCGGAAACATCCAAAATAGAAATGTCAAAAGTTCCGCCGCCAAGGTCATAGACCGCGATTTGCTGGCCCTTCTTTTTTTCAAAACCATAAGCCAGGGCCGCGGCAGTGGGCTCGTTAATTATCCGTTTAACTTTGAGCCCGGCGATTTCTCCGGCGTCTTTAGTTGCTTGGCGCTGGGAATCGTCAAAATAAGCCGGCACAGTAATAACCGCTTCTTCAATTTTTTCGCCGAGCCGCTCTTCCGCATCAGCTTTCATTTTTTGTAAAATCATAGCGGAGATTTCTTGAGGAGTATGTTCTTTAGCGCCCATTTTGACTTTGACGCCTTCTCCGGCTTTGACAATTTTATAAGACATAAGCTTAACATCGCGCTGGACTTCTTCATCTTCCCAGCGCCGGCCAATTAACCGCTTAACGCTAAAAACCGTGTTTTCTGGATTAGTCACGGCTTGGCGCTTGGCTTGCACGCCAACTAAGCGCTCATTATTTTTTGAAATAGCAATAACAGAAGGCGTGGTCCGCATGCCCTCTTTATTCTCTAAAACTTTTGGTTCTCCACCCTCAATAATGGCCATGCAGGAGTTAGTTGTGCCTAAGTCAATACCTAAAATTTTTGGCATATAATATTTTCCTTTATTACGCCAGCACTCAAAAAATATTTGATGAGTTGATGACGAAAGTTATTTATTGGTTTATTGTTAAATTATTATATTATTTTCTTGTTCTTTTGTTTCCTTGATATTTAGTTTGACAAAAAAGTGATTTAAGAATATGATTATAGAAAATTCACAATAAATTTGCTCATTTTACAAAAACGAAAAAGTGGGAGGAGCGAACCATGTGGGTATGTCTAAAAAGAATGCAACCGTTGAGCGACCCGTTCAGGACAGAATTCTGCGAGGAGTGCTGGAGGATTTATATGCAGGCATACTATATTGAGAATGACTTGTTCTTTGGGATGACAAGCCGACTTGCGTGTCAGGCAGATAATATCGTTAGGATAGAAGAGTTTGCTAGAATCATTGATAAATGGCTCGAAGAGAACGAGTGAGGAGTCACAGAAAACATTGTTTGAGCTGATTAAAGGGAGGTAAAAAAATGGATATAATTGATTTTGGTATTTTTTGGAAAGCAGAAGAGAGCGAAATTATGTTTCAGAAGGATAATTTTACAAAAACGGAAGCGGCGGCAATTCTTTCACAAATAAAGCAAGCATGGGGTATAAACACATCTTTAATGCACTTTGCAGATGTTTCTGGCAATATCCTTGTTTGCACAGAAGAAAATGGATCCCATTATATCTTCATTGACAATTTTGCTCTCGTAGGATTACCGAAGGATAAAGCTGGCGATAAGATAAGAACTGCTAACGATATGGATATCGCCAACTTCTACAAATTCGGAATCAGAAATTGGAACCCAGGAATCCCGCTAAGAAAACGAGGATTCTCCTGATGGTCGACTCTTTTGGGGTCGGCCATTTTTTTAAACAACACATCTCTTTTCTGCCAATGTCATTGCGAAAACCAAAATCTATTGTCAAAATCTTTACTTAATTACTTTATTACCTAATTACTCGTTCACTTTTTTATCTCCACCTGTATCTTTTTTGGCTTAGCCCGTTCTGCCTTAGGAATAATCACTTTCAAAACTCCATTTTCATATTCTGCTTTTGCTTTAAGCCCATCAACACTAGCCGGCAAAGCCACGCTTCTATGGAAAGAACCATAGCGGACTTCCTTGCGATAATAATTCTTTTCATCAACCTCGCTTTTGTGTTCGCTTTCGCCAGTAACAGACAAGACGTCATTTTCCACGGAAATATCTAGTTTTTCCGGGTCAACGCCAGTGATCGGAGTTTCCACAACTACATTGTCTTTATCCTGATAAACATCCATGGCCGGGACAAATGACCTTGGCGCGAGGTCAAAATCATCCATAAATGGCTCCAAAAATGGAGACCAGTGGGTTAGGTGCATAATATATTTCTCCTTTTGGGGAAAATGATTCACTTTTTTTGTTGAGTCATTCCCCTTAAATTTCTAATTCACCTAATTTCTAATTTCTAATAAAATTTCTAAGATCAAAAACTAAAAGTTTTTTAACATTTGACATTTTGCCCTCGGCCTTACCCTCAAGCTCCGAGGCTCTCTTCGAGAGCCTGAGGGCTCCTCAGAGCCTCGAACGGCGGGGCCGAAAGGGAATTTGGCATTTATTAAAAATTTAGTATTAGAAATTAAGCATTTTATTAGGAATTAGGTGAATTTTAAAATGGTGAATTAAAAATTACTCCGCGACTATCACCTTCGCCGGCACAATCACTCTCCCGTTCATTGTGTAACCAGCACTGCACTCTTTTAAAATCGTGTCTGATTCTTTCCCTTTTTCTTGATGTTTGCTTACTGCCTCATGAAACTCGGGACTAAACTTCTCGCCTACAGTTTTAATCTCTTCCACTCCCCTGTCTTTTAAAAATTTATCTAATTGGGATTTGATATGACGAATACCTTCAAGCCATGTATTTTGTTCATTGACTGGCTTACCGTTTTCTTTGTCTTTATTGTTTAATTGTTCAATTGTTACATTGCTGACATCTGATGCGTGTGCCAATGCTTTTTTGAAGTGGTCATGGATTGGGAGAATATCCAAAATTAAATCAGCGGCCATAAATTCCCGCAATTCTTGAGAGCGTTTTTCAATATCTTTTTTATAATTAGCCAAATCTGCTTTAGCCCGCTTCCAGCCGTTTAAGTACTCATCACATTGTTTTTTGAGTTTTTTAAGTTCATCTAGTTTTTTTGAGTCTTTCATATTTTGAATTTATTAATTTATTTGTTTATTAATTTATTGAACAGCCGCAAAAATTATCAATTATCAATTATTAATTATTTTATTAACTTTGCCAACTCTTAATTTTCTGTTACTTACTAATTACTTAATTACTCAGTTACTTAACCACGTTTAATCTTTATATCATACAGCATCTCCTCAAGCCTTCGTAAATTTCGCTTCGCGTCGTCAAACTTAGAACGCAAATGCCCGTTATTCAGATTTAATTTAATCAGTTCGCCGATAATCTCTTCTACTGTATCCCGATATTTTTCAACTTCCCTAAACTTTCGTTTTGTCGCTTGATTAACGGCCTTACGGACAAGCTCGCCGGTAAGATCGCAAATTGCGCATAAATAACTCTCGTAGTTTAATTCCTCTTCTTCCAAAAAATCAATTTTTTTGCCGGCAAGAACATTATAAAAAAACTTGGCCTCCGCGTATTCTTCAAGCGCGGCCCGAAAAGCCCCTTCGCGGCGAAGCGAGGCATCGCGTTTAAAATAGGTCTGGAAATTCGCAAAAATATTTTCAACATCCTTAATCAATTTCCCGGCAATTTTCATGTCATCGCGATGCATTGAAAAAATCGCCTGCTTGCTTAGACGCAAAGCATCGCTGGAATCCTTAATAATTTGATGCCGCTTTGAGCTGTAGTTGATGTAATCGGCTAAAAGTTGTTGGAAAAGTTTTTTATTGATCATAGGTTTTTATTTTAACTTATTAAATGGATTAAACGAAATCCGTTAAATTAACGTCTTAGCATATTTAAGTAAATTGATATTGCTGCGATAATCCATGCGCATGGGGCCAATAATCCCAATCATTTTGTTTTTGCTTTTAGTAATCACTAAACCACAATCAGCGCCAAAAGGATTGTCGGACCCGATCCTCACTTCCACGTCATTCCCCACTTCGTTGTAGATTTGGGAAACAACCTCATCAAGATGGTCAATGACCGAACTAAAATTATAAACCAAATCATACTTATGAAACTCTGGCTGGGAAAAAACATTGGAAATGCCAGTGTAGTAAACATCGTCTTTGCTAAAACCAACCACTACCGCTTCTTTGGAAATTTCTGCAATTCTTTTGGCGATGTCTTTCAGATTGCTCATATTCTTAAATCCTGGGACTTCTGTTATTTTACCACTTTTAATAAGATTTTCTAAGTAAAATTTATAGCCAGCTTCAGTGGGCACCCGGCCGGCAGAAATGTGAGGCTGAACAATTAAACCCTGCTTTTCCATCTCTGCCATTTCGTTACGAATAGTAGCAGATGAAATGTCATTAAAATGCTTGTCAACCAATAAACTCGACCCCACTGGCCCAGCGGTCCTGATATGCTCTTCTATGATGTATTTTAATAGCTTATTTTGTCTGTTCTGCATGTTCTTAGTATAAACCATACTTTAGCACTCGTCAAGCGAGAGTGCTAATTTTATATTAACATAGGTAAAAATTTTGTCAAGCCCAAAATAAAAAAGCCTCCCAGTAAAAACCGAAAGGCTCAATAATTTCCATCCCTCCTAAGCAGTGGCTACGGTTGCCGCTGTTGCCACTAATAGCCCGGGTAAAATTCGAATGTTCATAGCACCCGCCTCCTAATGAGCCCTGGATAAGGAAAACCAGCTCACTGCCAAGGGAACAGATAAAAGTAGCATAATGCCAGCGAGAATCCGGTTAATTAACGTGGGTCCCACCACAACAATAAAAAACCAAATTGGGCATAATCTAAAATTCATCCACAAGGCATCAGAATACCGCCAATACAAAGATACCGGTTTCTTCCTTAGTATCATTTCCACCTCCTTGGTGAACTGTCAACTGGTACCACTTCATCACCAGTGGCAGAGAGAAAACCAAAAAAATACCGAAGACAAAACCTTTCATTATTGTAGAGGCTATCACAACCATAGACAGTGGGACAACATAGAAACGGGGGTCTCTCCACATTTTCTTAAAATACAACCAATACAAAGATGATAATTTCTTCATCATATCATCCCCCCTTCCGCTTCAGTTATGAATACCAAAAAGAGCAAAAAACGCTTTGTTTATATATTTTTATAAATCGCGTTAATAGATTAACTACCGGCAATTGCAATACCTGTTTTTATTTCAACTCTAACAACTCGTTCATCTAACTCCTCAAGTTTGTCATCCTGTCGTTTATCACACGCATATTGCGACTTCTGTTCGGTTCGCACGGTGTCTAATTTTTTAGCAACTTCATCATTAGAGGATAAAACCTCATTTCTCTGTATGCTTGTTTTTTCTATTATTCTTTCTTCTGTTTCCCTAAGATCCTGCTTGGTCGCAAAAATTTTGAAAGCTTTGTCAGTGAATTCTTTAAATCTTTTTTCGTTAACTTCCGTGAATTCTTTGAAGTTCTTTTGGGTGAGTCCTGTGAATTCTTTGAAGTTCTTTTGGGTGAGTCCTGTGAATTCTTTGAAGTTCTTTTGGGTGAGTCCTGTGAATTCTTGAAAATGCCTCAAGGTTACCGGCTGATCTAAATTTTCTTGGTTTTTATTTTCCATGGTAAGTAATAAAAATTAATGTATCTTTATGCTAATATATCATTAAAACAAATCAAAGTTCAATCTGTTGATAGGTTCATAATAAGCTATTCAAACTTCACTGGGATCACCACTATGTTTTCTTCGCTACCGTCTTTAGCTGACTGGTTAAAGACTTCTATTACTCCTTCTTTAGTGGCGTGGAATTGATAAGAGAGCGTAATTTTAAAAGGCCCAAACTCGCCCGCTTCAGTGGCGTGAGCCGTTGCAACCTGTTCGGGAATAACCACACCGCCATACTGATTTTTTACTCGAATCAAAACCGTGCCCTCAAAAACCCGGGCTTGGCCCCGGACTTCAAAAGGGCTAGTAAGCGTGGCGTGGGGCAAGGGCGCTTCTACGACTATATTTTCACTTGCTACCGGTTCTGGAGACTCTTCCTGGTCTACTGACTCATCAGGTTCACTTAGTTGTTCAGACGCCTCATCAGCCTCTCCAATAGTTGAATCTTCAGGTCCTTGCCCGACTTCCTCATCATCAGCTGTCTCTTCTGGGGTTTCTTCACTAGTCTTTTGTGATTTCTCAACACCATCGCTAGTATATACCTTACTTTCCTGATTCAAACAACCGCTAACCGCAACGGTCAGCATCAACAATATTAAAATGATGGAAAAATTTTTCATAGTTTTAGAACAGATATTGGTTCATCTTTATTATAGCACTTTTATTACAGAAAGAAAAGAAACAATAAGGCAAATGATTATTTTCACTAATTACCCCAAGGTAGTCACTAGTCACTCGTCATTAGCAATTAGGGGTTAATTTCCCATCGTTATTGCAAATAAACGTGTGTTTATAACAAAATATAATTTAAAGCTTCCTTAGTGGGATAGCGACGAGTGGTCAGTGACTGGTGAAATAAATAAAAAGAGGCGCTAATCTCTCGATTAAACGCCCCTGTTGAAACTTTGAATTCAACATCAACCACTTATGCTTCTCTACTACCCCCCACGCGCCTGGTTAAGATACTAAAAGCCCAATCCCAATCAATCATATTTTTCCACTTGTATTCTATTGGTGTAGGTCTAGCAGAAACACAGACAATCTGACATTGTTCGTTTTTTGCCAGCCAATTACAGGCTTCTGCTATACAACATTCCGGTATAGTCTCTTTCCGAGTACTGGTTAATTCTTCAAAACTCGCCAACTGGAGTCCCCCATCATCATACAACATCACAATCCCTGTCTTTCCATCAAGGTCTGTGATTAACAGATAAGCCTTGTACATTGTCTCGCCCTCCTTTCAGTTTCTCTAATTTCATTAATGTCATTAATACCTCGGTCAAACAAATATTGCTCTAAGCCAGCAATCACTTCATTCTACCCACCAATTCGCACTTCTGGCTCGGCGCTGTATTCAAGGGGAATCCGTTTAGCTTCTACTGCAAAAAGCCTCATAAACACTTTGGTGTGACTTTCCCGAACCATATCCCCACCCAACAATCTCTTAACAGTTGCTTTAATCCTGGGGTCATCAACACTTTCAAAGGAAAACTCGTACTGCTTGTGCTCATCGCCTGCAAACTCATCAACCTGCAAAACCACATACTTGCCTTCATAAAGTTCCACTTTGACCTCCTTGTTGGTTTTGTTTGAAAAGAGCGATTATTTTTATTAATTTAAGGCAGTTTCTATCATACCAAAAATCTAAAAAATGTCAAACCCGTGTATAACTTTAGTTAACATTCGCCCTGGGTTTATTAACCCCATTTATGGGATTTTGGACCCCAGCCCTAGAATTCCAACCAAACGTTGGTCAACCTCTGGTTGATATTCCCGGGCACAAAAACGCGGGCAACCAGCCAATTTTATATAATTTTTTGGATGTATTAAATAGGTATTTTTATTATTTCCCCATATAAAACTTCCTCTTTTCTTCTGAAAACTTCTCAATCGCATATCGCAACATAGTGCGCGGCATTTTGTGATAATATTTTTTCAAAAATTTTTCTTCAATGCCCTGATTTCTTTTGCCGAGCTCTCGTAACATCCAGCCCACCGCTTTATGGATTAAATCATGCTCATCTTTAAGCAATATTTGGGATATTTTTAAAGCGTCAGTGAAATCATTATTTCTAATGAAAGCAAAGGTTGCAAGGACTGTAATTCGCCTTTCCCAGAGGTTTTTTGATTTGGCGAGTTTATATAAAATATCCCTGGGTCTCTTTTGGAGATAATCACCCACAATATTGGGCGCAGAAAGGTCAACCAAATCCCAATTGTTTATATTTTTCGCGTTTTTCAGATAAATTTTATAAATCTCTTGTCTGCCTTTTTCATTAGCTTTTTTGTACTTGGCAATAAGAATAAACAAAGAAATTAAACGATGTTCGTGAATTTTGCCGGAAAGCAGTTTTTCTGCGTCTTGTAAAGCGAGGTCCGTGTATTTTTTCGCCACTATCCGCTGGACCGGAACTTTAATGCCTAAAAAAACATCACCCTCGCCATACTCGCCTTTCTTAGTTTTAAAAAAACGAGCTAAAATTTTAGCCTGCTTTGGGTTGGCAAGTTTTTTTAGTTCTTGTTTTAGATGCTTGATGTTTAACACTTTCTGATATGTTTATTGGTACCGCCTAGGGGAATCGAACCCCTGTTACCAGGATGAGAACCTGACGTCCTAACCACTAGACGAAGGCGGCATGGTATCCCAAGATGCAAGATGCAAGGGCACAAACAAATTTCAAATTTCAAAATATCAACGACTCGGAGTTTGAAATTTGTATCTTGTATCTTATTTGTAATTTGTTTCTTGTGTCTTGCCGGCCAAAGGCTGGTCGGCCTCTGGCCGATATCTTGTATCTTGTCCCAAGCTTACCACAAAATCCGTTTTTTTTCAACCTTTTTGTGCGGGGATAAAAAAACTGCTTACCTGCCATCATTGGCAACTAAGCAGTTTAGAAACCATTTAAGGTTTCATTAATAACCTGCTCTAATAGAATAACTTCTTTTGCAATGATCTCTAGGAATTCTTGGTGGGGATCGCCAGGACCAATATTACTAAGCATCAACTTAGCAAATCCTCCGATGATCGCCAAAGGAGTCCTTAATTTATGCCTAAGTTCTTCGGCAGCTGTATGAATAATGGCTAAATCATGCACGCCCGCTGCTTCTATCTCCTCAATAACAACCTGGATAAGCCAGGTGAATCTCCTTAAATCATTCTGCTCCTTTCTAGAAAAAGAATCAGGGCCTTGCCCATTGAAAGCTAAAATAAAGAAATGACCATTAACCATTACCGGTACAGGAACATAATACACCTTAAAGACACCCTTGGCTTCCAACCATCCTCTTTCTTCCTCACTTAAAAGAGGGCTGTCATGAACCCCAACAAGAAGCGGGATTTTTGTCTCGACCACGGTTTTCAGCTGAAGCCGTTTCGTAACATCAAAAGTATCTTCTACTCCAATCAATTCATTAGGGCAGCCGCCGATAAGACGGAATCCTTCATTCTCTTGGCACCAAATAAAGAACCCGAACGGATCTACAATCCGATAACAGCTATCGCAAACTCTTTTCAAATTTGCTTCAACGCTCCCTGAAAGCGGCATTTTTCGTCTGTCATGACGTATTCCCCCTATTTGTATAGTTAATGTACAAAACTCAAAATACTTTTGGAAAAAGTGAGATAAGTTGTGTCGGGGCTTTCTCGGCTCTATGTCCGACCTCGGCTCATGTCCCCATTAGAGGAGCGACTTTTTGACACTTCATGTCCTAAGACATGTCTTTGACTTATCTCACCATAAATGAAAAAATAATTTCCCCAAAAGTATTGCGCTTCAATTATACTCTACCAATTTTATAAAATTATACAAGTTTTTTAGTTAATTTAATCAAACTACAAAATCTCATACTTGAGCCAATAAGAATTTTTTTACTTATTTAATTTCAAATTATTTTTATCTTCTTGTATTCTTGCATCTTTATCTCTTTAACCACTGCTCGCTCTGCCGCACTAAAAGTTTTTTCGCTTTTAAGGGCTCGGCCATGATTTCTTTAGTAATTTTTTCCAGACGCATGCCTTGAGACCCTTTGATTAGAATAAGGTCCCCATGTTCTAATCTCTCCTGAATAAACTTCCCGGCTTCTTCACTGGCGGAAAATTTAAAAATATCTTGCTTATCCATACCCGCTCGCAGGGCCGAAGTAGCAATGTCTTTAGCTGCCTCGCCAATTGTAATCAATTGATCAATGCCTAATTTGGCCACCAGTCTGCCGATTTCCCGATGCGCTTCTTCAGTATAACCGCCAAGTTCTAGCATATCTCCCAGAACAGCAAACTTCCGGCCCCTTGACGCAAGCCGCGCTAAAGTTTCCAAAGCTCGTTTACAGGCCGAGGGCGAAGAATTATAAGAATCATCAATGATTGTAGTTTGCTTAATACCTGGAATTCGCTTCATCCTACCTGGCAATGACTTGTAGTTTTTCAAACTTTCAGAGATAGCTACCAGATTCAGGTGATAAGAAATGCCCACCGCCGCTCCGGCTAACGCCGCATAAATTTGGTGCTCGCCCAAAGCATCGGATAAGTGAATCGGGACAAAACTGCCCTTGTACATCAATTTGAAATTTATGCCCTTATCTTCGCTAAATCTTTTCTCGATTGCCCGAGCATCAGCTTTTTCGTCCAGGCCATAGGTTAAAATCTTGGAGTTGATTCTTTCTTTAAGTTGACCGCTTCTTTCGTCATCTTGATTAATGATAGCCCAACCATCATCGCGAACACCGGAAAGTAACTGCTTTTTTTCTTTTAAAACATTATCAATACTTTTAAAAAATTCTAAATGACTGGCGCCAATCGCGGTTACTATGCCAATTCTTAATAATTTTTTGGGAATAATTTTCAGAAGATAACCAATGTCACCCGGCTTATCCGCTCCCATCTCTAAAACTAAAATTTTTGGGTATTTCCTGCTCCCAATCAGAATTAGACTCAACGCCTTTAGGAAGACTCCCAACCAACCAAAAACTGATTTATTTGGCGACTCTTTGCCAATAATAGCTAAAGGCAAGCCAAGCTCATTATTATAATTCTTCTCGTTGCGCCTGACATTAAATTGATGCTTAAGCACTACAAAAACCGCTTCTTTTGTAGAAGATTTACCAACACTGCCAGTAATGCCGATAATATCTGGTCTATAACGTAGCAATACAAGCCGTGCAAGTATTTTTAAAATTGTTTGGATAATATTTTTCATAGAAACCACATGTCATCACGGGCCCGCCATTTTTTCATTCCGAACGGAGCCGCAGCGCAGTGAGGAATCCCTTAAACGTGGATAATGGAAAGGCGGGTGGTAACCCCCCGTTTAAGGGATTCCTCGCTTTGCTCGGAATGAAAAAAGGGCGGCGACTCCGTTCGGAATGACGTTCGTTTTAATAGTCAGGCGGTATTTGATAATAGTCTAACACAAACTTCGCAATTTTGCCAAATATCGGGGCGGCTGAATCCGCTGCGTACAGGACATTGGTGGGGTAGTCCAATTTAACCAAAGCAATAAAGGCCGGATTATCTACTGGCACGAAACCAACAAACGAATGGATTGTTAGATTAGAATACCCACCACCTTTGGCCACCTGGGCCGTCCCGGTTTTTCCCGCCACATAATAACCCGGCACCCCTGCCTTTTTAGCATGGCCGCTTCTAACAACAGACACCAGCATCGCGCTTAACATCTTGGCAGTGGCTGGAGTAATCACTCCCGGCACCAACCGGGGCTCGGTTTTAATTACCTCGCCGTCCGGCTTTAAAATACTAGCTACAATATGCGGCTTGACTAAATTGCCATTCATAACAATTGGAGTAAACGATGTTATCATCTGGATAGCCGTTACAGTAATCCCCTGGCCGTAAGAAGCTGTGGCTAAATAAATCTCGCCCCCCTTATTAAGCGAGGAAATGTTGCCTAAGCCCTCGCTTCCAAGTTCAATCCCGGTAGAAGAAGCAAAGCCAAATTTCTCTACATAATCTTTAAAATTCTGTTGCCCAACCTGCTGGGCCACAAAAACCGCCCCCAAATTTAAGGACTCTTCCAAAACTGTTGTCATGTTCACCACGCCGTGGGCCTTGAGATCGGAATTTCTTATCTTGTGATCGTCTATCTCCAGCATGCCAACATCTTCATAAGTTGTCTTGGGAGTTACTTTCCCGGAGTCCAATCCAGCCGCCATAGTAATCACTTTAAAAATGGAGCCCGGCTCATAAGCATGCGATATTACTTGGTTGATGTATACATTTATGTTTTCTACTTGTGAATAGTTGTTGGGATCAAAATTTGGCTCCGCGCAAAGGGCCAAAATGGCTCCAGTGCGCGGATTCATAATAATCACACTGCCGGCCGAAGCCCCGTATTTTTCTATTCCTATCTTAAGCTCGCTGCAAGCCGCAAATTGAATTACCCGATCTAAAGTCAAAACCAAACCTGCCCCATCCTCGGCTTTTTGAAGCGTTCTCCTGGAAGTAGCAATCCAATTACCCAGTACGCCTTTTTTTAAAGTAATTCCCCCTTTTCTGCCAGCAAGCGTCTCCTCAAAAAAACCTTCAACTCCATACTGGCCCACCCGCTCATCGTCGGAAAAACCAACAAATCCTAAAACATGGCTAAAAAGATTTTCTTCCGGATAAAAACGCTTTATCTCGGGTTTAAAACCTATACCCTCCAAATCCAGGGCTTTAATTTCCTCTACTTTTTCATCAGTAACATAATGAGCCAAGGGTTCATAAGGATCATCTTTCTTGGATAATCTCATTTCTATTTCTTCTCTTGGCGCCTCCAAAACAGAAGTTAAAAGTTCGGCTGTTTTTTGATAGTCTTTAATAAGATTGGGTATGGCGTAAATTTCGTTTAAATCAATGTTGATAGCAACGGGATAAAAATCAGCCTCTTTTTGATTTTTTGAATCTTTAATAAAAACCTCGCCTCGCCTGGGGTATAATTCTTTGTATATTGTATGGTTCCCGGCGGCTAGAGCTTCGTAAAAACTGCCTTGGATAATTTGTAAATTAAAAAGCCGTAAAACTATAGAAGACGACAAAATAAAAATAACTATGGCTAAAACTGAAATCCTATCAAAAACTTGCTTTCTGGAATAAGTAGATACCATAGTTAAAAATCCATTGTTACATTGTTAAATTGTTACATTGCTAATACAAATGATTAACAATTTAACAATGTAACGTAACAATTTAACAATGAAAACTTATTTTATCGCAACAGATATATCATCAGTAGAAATATATTCAACTATCCCAACCTCCACCATCCCCAATCCTTGCGTCACCTCTCTAATATGGCTAAGGGATTTAAGTTCGGCAACACTTGATTCTAATTTTTTGTTCATGCGCTCTAATTCCTGCGCCCTGGTCTCTAAGTTTTCCAACTTAAAACCAAGAGTAGCCATTCCGTTCACTTGAATAAGATAAAAAATGGCAACGGCAAAAAACAAAAGACAAACCAAAACGCTCCAGCAAACTGGCATATGGGCCGACATCCTTGATGGCGGTCGGCTGCAATAATGTTTTGATTTTCTTGTAAACTTTAAAAATTTTGACATGAATTTTATTTTATTTGATTTATTGATTTATTAAAACCACAAAGGCACCTGCTTCGCCAGCCTCGTGTCTATGCGGACATTGAGCTCATCAAGGCGGACAAAACACCACAAATTATTAACTATATTAACTATTTATTAACCCTATTAATAACTGCATCAACTTTCTCTATCACAAATCATTAATAACTTTCTAACCATTTTACAATCCTATATCTTTTCCCCAACTCTCATTTTCGCGCTCCGACTTCTAGGATTCGCTTTAACTTCCGCATCCGTCGAGACAACTGGTTTTTTAGTAATAATTTTTACTTGAGCTTTGTGTCCGCATCGGCACTCTGGAAAAGACGGCGGACACAAACAATCTCGCGACTCTTGTCTAAAAAAATTCTTGACAATTCTGTCCTCTAGGCTATGATAAGAAATAAGTACCAACCGGCCCCCGGGCTCCAGGACTTCTAAAGCTTGCGGCAGTGTTTGTTTTAAATTTTCTAATTCATTGTTAACCGCAATCCTTAGGGCCTGGAAAACCCGAGTGGCTGGATGTTTACCCTGTACCGAAATGGTATAGGGGTTGCCCCGAATCGAATTTATTCTGGTTCGGGATATGCCCTGTCCCTTTAAAGAACAGGGCTTTTTGGTTTTTTTATCCTGTCTTTGACCCACGACAGATTTAATTGTTTTAACTAATTGTAAAGTTGTTGTAATGGGTTGAATTTTTCTCTGTCTAACTATTTCTCCGGCAATTCTTCTCGCCCTCGGCTCTTCACCATATTCTTTAAATATTTTTATTAGTTCTTCTTCTGACCGGTTATTAATAATTCCTGCAGCCGTCGGCCCCTTAATACTTAGCCCGTCATAGTTCATGCTTAGCTCCCCATCAGCTTGGAAAGAAAATCCCCGAGTTCTATCCTGCAACTGAGCTGATGATAAGCCAAGGTCAAATAAAATACCGTTAATTGGATGAGAAAATTGTGCATGGATGATTTTTATTAAATTTCTGTAAGTGTTATTGACAAAAATGACATTGTTTAATCCTTGAGCTTTGGCATTCGCCTCAACTGCCGCAATCGCTCCCGGGTCCAAGTCTAGACCTAGAATCCTCCCATCCGGGCCAACTCTTTTGGCTATCTCAATTGCATGTCCCCCACCACCCGCAGTACAATCCACAAAATTTTGGCCCGGTCTTGGATTAAGATACTCTATCACCGGCTCTAATAAAACTGGAATGTGGCAATACTTTATATTTGGCATTTATCGTTTTACATTTATCATTTAAGTAATGCTCCTATGGCAGGTGAAAAATTTGCCGGCCCCCCCGCATCTGCAGGGGAGTCAAAATTCTGCCTGCTCTTGACAAAAATTTTTAGGTGCGGCATAATCTTATTAGGTTGTCTTTTGTTCTTTTCGCCACGGGCGGCGCATCGCGCTTCGCTCACCCATCAAACCCCAACAAGGAGGACGGCATGATGAGAACAATGTTGCTCTTTTTTCTAATAATCGGCATTCTGTTGCTCGCTGGTTGCGCGGCAGGGCCGAATATTGCCAAAAATACTGGCAATGAAGATGGAAATGTAGCCGGATTTTGGCAAGGACTCTGGCATGGGATTATAGCTAGTATAACATTTTGGGTTTCGTTGTTCACCGACGATGTTAGCATCTATGAAGCGCACAATAATGGAGGGTGGTATAATTTCGGTTTTTTATGGGGCATGGGCATACTGATCACTCCTAATATCCGCGTTTCAAATTTTTTCATCCGTCATTTCCATTAATACCGTTGTCCCCGCGCGGCAAAGTCGTGTGGGGGCTTTTTTATTTTCAAATTATTCAAAGTACAAAATTGTTTTTTTTGTTTTTTGAAATTCACCACACCAACATCACCACTTTCTTAGCCTTAGGCAAAACAATACTTTCTTTTCTGTCTCTCTTAAAAAATCTGCTCACTCCTTCTTTGGCCAACTTCACTGGTTCTTTAGGACCTTCTGACGACCCTGGCGTATTCCCGCCACTCTCACGCCGATGCTGGCGCCATTGCAGAATCATAACGATTATACAAGCAACAAAAATTGTTAACACAGCAAATGATATTGGCAAAGCGTATGAATAACTAAATGCTGACCAAGATGGCGAATAGATGGCCATAATTTCGTACCAGCCAACTCTCATTGCCCAAAAAAATAACACCCCAAATATTCCCAAAGTCACCACTAAACTCAAAAGTTGAAATACCCAAGCAATAGCCTGCGCTTTTCTATTTTTTGACAAAAATTGCAGTAAACTAAATCCAATAAATATCAAGCCAAAAGGTGAAAACAACCAGCCAATCACGGATACCATATAGATAATCAGCCATTGCAGCCATTGCCAACTTCTTACCGGCGAACCAGCGCCCACCTTGTCATTATCATCTGCATCCCGAATTACTAAATCATTGGTCATCTCGCTGGTCATCATGTGGCGATATAAATAAGTTAGCCAGTATTTTTTTTGCGCCGGCTGAATCAAGGGTTCACCCTTAATATCATAAGCTAAATCTTGTATTTGATTCTTCTTGATTTTATCAGCATACGAGGTTGTGAATCCGGGTATGTCCTTTTTATGGTCAGCAAGAACATAAAGATGAATGGGTATATTGGGTGCATATTGATGACTGTTCTGCTCGTAATATAATCCTTGGCGATTGAAATAGGCATTGAACCAAAATTTTTCTAACTGGGGACGATAATAATTTTCATCTAAACCAGCGGCATATTTCCATGATTCTGCAGTTGGATAATTTTTTTCTTTGGCAATTATTAAAGGATAGTCACTGGCTTTTGAATCTTCATAAGGCACCTGATTGACAAGATCTTCAATAATTTGATTTATCACTTCTTCACCAGTAGTTTTTCTGATTAAATCGCCATACCCAATTTTTTTCAAATGAGCAATTCGAGGGCCATCTAAATAAAGATTATCAGAAATCTGAACTACTTTCGGTTGCGTAGTAATTGAAGAAATCCGTAACGGATAAATAATTGCACTTGAGGCAAATTCAATTTTCAAAGGTGTGGCATGGCCCTGTTTCAAACCCTCCCCAACCTCATCGGCCTCAACTGCGCTCGTATTAATCTTAACCGCAATAAAGTACCAATTATTCTCAATATAATCATTTAATATATAACCGGATTCCTCTGGGTATTCATAATCATTCTGATTCAACCATTTAGCCAAAGCGCCCGAATCTGTTGCTTGCAAAACCGTGATATCATAATAATCAACCTTTTTGGTCTCAACCACAATCACTGCCTGTTCATCATTTGCCTTGCCAGCCAGCTCCATCATGGGCATTGGTCCTCGCCAAAGAACTGGTCTGGTAATCTCTGCGAGTGAAGTAAAAATTTCATCAGAACCCTTGGTTACTTCTGGTTTTGAAGGAATCGGAATAACCCAAGCAAAATCCTTGGCGTCCCCGGAAAAACTTACTGAAAGCACCATGGTTTCCATTCCATTCTCATGAAAAATCACGGCTTTCTGCCCGGTCTCGTTCATATAATAATCCGGCCGCGGCAGAATCATACCGTCAGCGTTGCTCATCATCGGGATTGCGAGAGATAATAATATAAGGAGTAAAACGAATTTTTTCATAATTTTATGGTTTGGTAATTTATAGTAATACGATGGTAACACAGTTGTAATACAGTTGTAACACAGTTGTAATACGATTGTAACTCTGGGTATTACAATTGTATTACTATCGTATTACGCGAGGCGAGCCGCAGCGAGCCGAGCTTATTACTTTTTTAAACGCCAATCTCCCCCAGCGCTTCCGCAATATCGCCGCTATTCTTTTCAGTATTAGATTTATAAACATTCCACTTTTCTTCATCCCAAATTTCTAAACGATTATATAAACCGGTAATCACTGTTTTCTTTTTTATGCCGGCATATTTGCGAAGATAATCCGGCACTATTACTCGGCCCTGTTTATCTAGGTCGCCATCCATGGCGCCGGCCAACATCAGCCGCGCAAAGGCTCGGGTGTTGGCTTGGGAGATCGGTAGCTTGGAAAGCCGTTCAGCCAGCTTGCCCCACTCTTCTTTTGGATATAAAAATAAACAATCGTCCAGCCCACGAGTGATTACCACGCCTTGGGCTAAATCTTTACGGAACTTGACTGGCACTGCTAACCGTCCTTTTTCATCTATATTATGATTGTATTCGCCTATAAACATATTAAACACGGATGAGCACGGATTATTTATGTACGGATGGCCACGGATCACGGATCTGTGATCCGTATAAATCCGTTATTAATCCTTAAAAATCCGTGTTAAACCTTTAAATTACAAAATTTGCTTTAATAATCTTTGTTGATGTGGAAAACAGTTATACACTTTTGCCATAAGTTATCCCCACTTTCATCCACATTCTCCCACATCAATTTTATTATACCCCACCTTGCCACACTCGTCAACACTTTATATTTTATACTAATATTAGCCAAACTTATCCGATATTGTGAGTAAAGTGTGGATAAATAATACTTCTTACATTATTTACCCTGTTAAATGAAAGCCATTGACAAAGTCAGTGGTTAACAAAATCAGTCGCAGTTGGTGGTCTAACGCCACCAACAAACGACATTGATTTAACAAGGGCTACTATTGACAATATTTTATAGAAAAGATAGTATAAAAACAGCACCTTTAATTCCTGTTGCTGGATGCAGCCTCGACAAGACGGGGTGGTTGCAAGCAATAAATCGTTCCATTCACCTCTCAAACGCCTGGATGCGTAGTCGCCGCTAGTCTGCCGATGAGGGTCAGGAAAATGCGGGACCGGACGCAAGGCAAAGGAGGAATTCATGTCTAAGTATCGGTTTTCTGATTTACCCTTTGATGGTGGCATTGGCCAGGAAATAGTAGTGGTCCAGCCAGGCCCAACCGCGAGTCTTGACAAGGAGAACTTCCTTGCCAGGGGTGAGTTTGAATCAGTTTTCGCTGCAGTTATGGGCGACAATGCGCTGGTTCACACTGGCACTCTGCACTGTGTTGATGGAGGTGAGCCCTTGAGATTCAACGAATGTGGTGGCTTTCTCTATCGTGATGTCCACCCCCTGTGCTCTATCCATCCTTTGCAAAATAGGGTGTATGTTGATTTGGAGAAGGATGGTTGGCCCGCGTTTCATTGTGCTGGTTGCGATACGACTGCAACTCCGAAAATGACAAAAAGAGAGTTCAAGGACTTGATGCTCCATCTAATGATTAAACAAATGGTCCCCAGCTGGTTTGCGTGTAATTACACCGACTGTAGTCAAATGTCCGAGGATTACCATCCACGAGGCAAAGAAGCAATAAGGGAATTACAAGCTCTTGGGGTTATTTCAATAGCCCCTAAAATCCTGTGGGGCTTATCACCGGAAAACGCAAGCCGTGAGCAATCTGGTCACTGCGGAATCATGGGTCATCACAGCTTAGGATTTATGGTGATGCCGGGTACTCGATCCCTGACCCACGGTTGTGATGGCTTTGACGAATGGTTGAAGCTTTTGTTCATTAAATATCGCGAACATATTAGCGATTGGAACAAAGCAGCAACCAAATCCGCTCTTGGCCCCAGACCAGCAAAATAATGGTCAGAAGTTCAGATTCAACTCCTTGGGTGGGAGCCAAAAAGTGTTGCAAAATGAAACTGCGCCCGTAGCTCTAAATTGGATAGAGCGATGGACTCCAAATCCAGTGGTTGAGGGTTCAAGTCCCTCCGGGCGTGCCAGAAAAACAGCCGCTGTAGCTCTAACTGGCTCAGAGCAACGCCCTTGTAAGGCGAAGGCTATCGGTTCGAGTCCGGTCAGCGGCTCCAAAATTTGTTCATTCAATTTTGCCATGATAAGACGGTAGCCTACTCTTGCGTGAAGTAAAAAAGGAGTTATCCTGGAATATATCTCTACAGAAAAGAGATGAAACCCGAAGGAAAATGGCTATTAGTCTCGGGTGTTTTTTCATGGCTAACCTAGCAAGGCGGTGGTCTTTCCACTGTAACAAGTGCGCGAAGGGTTAAACATGGCTAATGTGGTCTGGCTGCGGCCGCGGTCAGATTATGTAGACAGCCGATGTTTCAATTCGTGCCAAGCAGTGCAGTGGCTTACCAGGACCCCTTATCCTCTGGTGCGCCGATTACCTTTCAGGGGAGGATGAGCGGGCGATGCCAAGACCGAATATCCTGGCGCCTTGCGGGCCTTTCATTAAGGCATGACTTTAATCAAAACAAGAAGTCATGCCTTTTTCTTTTCTCTAAACAAAAAAACAGCTGTGTAAAACACAAACTGCTTCCCTATTTACTCTTTTACTTGTTTACTTGGTTAACCACTTACTTCCAGTTATATTCGGTTCCCTCCCATAAAACGGTTCAACCGTCTCCCCTACCCTTGTCTTCTTTAATCTCAACTTACCCATTTTAATCAGGCCCTGCAAATCCTCAAACTCGCTCAACTTTACCCCAACAACTGGAATTTGTAAAGCATAACTTAAAGTATTAGCCACTACCACGCCCACCCGCACAGATGAAAAACCACCAGGACCTTTCACAACCACTACCCCCTGCAAATCAGTGAGTTTAACTTTATTCTTCTTTAATAATTTATCAACAGTTGACAATAACTTTTCTGATTCCTTGTATTGAACCCTAACAACAGTCTTATCTAAAATAAAATCATCGCGGGTAATCGCGATAACTAACTTATTTGATTCAGCTGTGTTAATTACTAAAATCATATTACTACAAGTTACTACGAGTTACTACAAATTACGCGAGCCGAGCTGTAGCGAGGCGAGCTTATTACTATAAAACTGATTAAACTCCAAAGGCACAAATAAAAACAAACCAATTAGAAACTACCCGCGCTTCGCCCTCACCGCAATCTTCTTCCGACTATGATCCTTTGTCTCCTCTTGAGTCTTTGCTGTGACCACATCAATCAGCACGATTTTTTCATTCTCAAAAATTGTATATAAAAACCTGTCTGTTAGCTGGTGTCGATATAAAAATTCTTTAGTGCTCATAACCGTATAGCGGATTTCCTGGCCCAGCTCTTTTTCAAAACGTTTAATTAAATCGGCTAGTTTTTTCTGATTAACGCGTCCAACAATTAACATATCAGTAGTTGCGTCCGCGACACCGGTAAAGCTACCGGTTAAAGCTAAATAATGGATAGCGCCAATATCCTTAATGTTCTCCATTAAAGAGGTTCGGAGCAAAAGCTGGGATTTCATAATCAAGCTCCGGAGCTCGTTATATAAAACAAAGCTGGTGTTGGCTTTATAATGAATCTTCTGGGTACCTTTTTCTTTTTTCTTCATCTTTTGAATCAGCCCTAAAGCTTCGAGATTATCGAGTTCCCGGCACACAGAATTGATATGCTCACTTATGCTCCTTGAAATTTCCCGAATATAAAAACCCTCGCCCCCCTCATCTAACAAAAATAGACGCAAAAGCTTAACTCGCGTTTTAGAGCCAAACAGTTGCTCGAAAAAATAAAGAGCTGATTTTTTTGAAGATTTCATCTGGCTTGTGCTTTAATTAGTTAATTGTTAGTAATCAATATCTGTAGTATAATATAAATGTAGTTAAAAGGCAAGAATAATTGTCGTGTTGTTTGTGTAATTTAATGCAAGTGCAGCCAAAAAGCAAGAAAAACATTAAAGCATGAAAGCACGAGAGCAGAAAAGCAAAAGAATTTGTTTTAATGCTTTTATGTTTTAATGTTTTGATGAATGTACAATCTCCAAGTTGCCAAATTAGTTATCTATAACTCTCAAAAGAGTCGTTCGCTCGTCTCTTGCTTTGTTACCCAGCCAAAAATCGGCGAAAAGGAGCGGGGCGGGCAAATTTTTGTTATCTCGGAAATCCAAAAGACCACATCCGAGTATACTTATCAAAAACTTATAGACAGCCTTATCAAATCAATGAAAGGCTATTATTATAATGAAATCAACTATCGGGCCGGACCAATAGAACTTGTTTTTGAGGCTGCTCTGCAAAAAACTAATCAAGAATTAGGCTTTTATCTAACCAATAAAGAAAACGGCATCAATGACGATTTTCTGAATAATTTGAATGTCCTGGTTGGCGTGGCCCGCAACCATGAAATTCACTTTTCCTTGGCAGGCGATATCAAGGGATATCTCATTAGAAAAAATAAAATTTCTGATATTGTTGCCGGCCCCGAAAAACTTCAGGGCCAACACCAAGAATCTCAAAAAATCAATCCCTTAAAAGTCTTTTCCCATGTGATTTCCGGACATTTGGAAACTGACGACGGCATACTGTTCTGCACCGAAAGCCTGTTGGACTACTTTTCTTTAGAAAAATTAAAAAAAATCATTGCTGATAACCAGGCCTCTAAAGTCTGCCAAAACCTTCAGGATCTCTTAATAGAAATTGATGATAAATCTGCCTTGGCAGCTATTGCCTTAAAACTCCTGGCTACTCCCCAAATTGAGAAAAAAGGTCTATCATACCCGCCACATCACCCAGAAGAAAAGGGTTTCCCCGCGCTCCTAAAAAAAAGTGAAAAAAACAGCGTTCAAGACTCTATTGCTAAACTTTTGGATCAACAAACAGAAACTAATCAAATTATATCACCCCGCTTGGTTTCAAATCTAAAAAAAATATTTACCTCAAAACACACCCGACAGAAAAAAAGCAAAACATCCCAAGAAAAAACTATGTTTAGGACGATCAAGAATTACAGCCCGACTAATAATCTACCCAAAATTAAACATTTCCCCGGCTATAAAATCACTCACAAATTTGGATCTATCCTAAAAATAGCGGCTGTGCCATTTGAACTTTTAGGCAAATTCTTTAAAAAAAACCCGGCCCGCTTTGATAAACTATCAACCAGCAGTTTAGAAAAAATCTCCAGCCAAGCCAGAACACCCAAAAAATATCTTCGCAGGCTCCCCCTGTCCAGTAAGGCTTTACTTTTTGTTTGCATTATCTTGGGCCTGCTTTTTATCCAAAGCATCTTTCTTCTAAATAAAAGACGGGATAACCAGCAAGATATCCAAACCTATAACCAGCTGTTAGAGCAAGTGGAAACCATGCAAAACGAAACCGAAGCTTCTTTAATTTATAGCGACGAAGAAAAAGCGCGATTACTCCTTAAGAATATATTAGAATTAATCGCCGGCCTGCCGCAAAACACCGAGGAGAGAGCAGAAAAAGCCTCAACCTTGCTCGCAAAAGCTAATGCCCAGCTCAATCAACTTAATCGCCTAAGGACTATTAAAAACCCCAAGCAACTCTTGGACTTTAGCGCCCTGACCTTTTTTGCCGAAGAATTGCCGTCCGAAATAATCAAGTTACAAAAAAATATCTATACCTATCGCTCTCGCGATAATAGCTTTTATGTTATCAATCTAGGGACCGGGGAAATTGATAATCTTCAAAATTCCTCGGGCGAGATTGGCAAAATTACTAAAATTAAAAAATTTGACGAATCCTCGTTTCTTCTTTATCACAACTTGGAGGGGGTTGCCAAGTTTGATACGAAAAAAAATACAATAATCTCTTTTGGATTATCCAGCCGAGAAGATATTATCATAGCTGATGTAGCCGCTTATAATAATCAACTTTATGTCCTGGCCCCCAATAAGAACCTAATTTTAAAATACAGCCCAGTGGCTGGCAGCTTTAGCCGCGAAACCGAGTGGCTCAAAGATGGGACTGATATTAGAGAAGCAATATCTTTTATCATAGATAGCTCCCTTTGGATACTTAAAGCCGATGGTTCAGTCATCAATTTGATGAAAGGGGTGGAAGCAGAGTTTACTAGGCCCACGATTGAGCCTCTGCTTATTGGGCCCACAAAAATCTGGACAGATGCTGACTCTAAAAATCTTTACATCTTGGATTCTCCCAGCAAAAGAATTGTCATCATCACTAAAGAGGGCATACTTAAAGAACAGCTCACCAGCAAATCGTTCGCTGATTTAAAAGATTTTGTGGTTGACGAGGAAGCCGGGAAAATCTATGTTTTAGCGGGCGCCAAAATCTACGAGGTAGACCTCGGTCTTGAATAATAACCAGAAAGCCAGCAAGTGTTTGCCGGCCTTCTTAAATTTTTTATATATAATAATGAACCATTCGCACGAATGGTTCATTACTTTTTCAGAATGAAAAATAATTTTTTTTAGAGCTTACTTCAAGCTCACTTTCGCCCCAGCTTCTTCCAATTTCTTCTTCATCTTTTCGGCTTCTTCTTTAGCTACGGCTTCTTTAACCATCTTTGGCGCCGCTTCAACCAAATCCTTGGCGTCTTTAAGGCCAAGTTCGGTTAATTCGCGAACAGCTTTAATCACGCCGATTTTGTTGCCTCCGATTTCGGTTAACTCCACATTAAAGCTGGATTTTTCTTCAGCTTCTTCACCTGCCCCGGCGCCTGTAGCGCCAGCCGCGGCAACTGCCACCGGAGCCGCAGCGGACACGCCGAATTTCTTTTCCAAAATCTTCACCAATTCTGCCAAATCCAGCACTGACATTTTCTCGATCTCCTCAATTAGGGACTTGAATTTATCAGGTACTTCAACTTCTGTCTCTTCTTCAGTTGATTCTTTGGCTGTTGGCGCATCAGCCTTTTTAGTTTCTTCTGGCTTTTGCTCTTCTTGAATAGGAGCACTTTGTTGATCGTCTGTTTTTTGATTATTGTCTTCTGCCATAGTTTTAACTTTAATTATTAATTATTAATTATTAAATCATGCTTTCGACTCCCGAATCGCATCTAATACCCGCACTAATCCACGCAAATTACCAGCCATAACATTAACAAACCCAGAAATCGGAGCTTTGATTGAACCCACAAGCCGTGCCAACAGTTCATCCCTATTGGGTAGCTTAGCCAATTCCCCCACTTTCGCCGTGTCAATAAATTTTTGTTCTAAAATCCCGCCCTGGATTTTCAGGGCCTCGTGTTGCTTAGCAAAATCCGCCATTATTTTGGCCGGCGTTACTTCGTCCTCACTGCTCACGGCAAAGCTCATCGGACCTTCCATGGCTTTGATATCAACATCCGAAAACTTAGAATTTTTTAAAGCAATGTCAAAAAGCGAGCGTTTGATTACTAACAAACGGGTATTTGCTTCCCGGAGCTTACTCCGCAGGTCTTCCATTTCGGAAACTTTAAGCCCAGAATAGTCAGCGAAAACAGCGCCCTTGACATCCTCTAAGGTTTGTTCTAAATCCTTTACAATTTCTTTTTTTTGTTGTTTAGTCTTAGCCATAAGTCAATATTTATTATTTACTATTTACTATTTATTATTCATTAAACAAAAATCTGCGATTTTAAGCCGCAGAATATCTGAAAAAACACATTCTTGCCTGAATAGGTTTTACATGCCTTAGCACTACCTATTTTCTGCGGCTACATATTGTTGTTATCAGTATAGCAAATGCTAAAAAATATGTCAAGCTTTAAGGTGTAACCATACCAACCCTAATGCTTGACATTCTTGGTTGCCTTGGCATGTCTGAGTCCCGCCCGCCGAAGCCCTGAGCTTGCCTCTCGGCCATGAGCTCGAGGCCGAATGGTCGAAGGGCGCAGGCGGGTCAACTATTGACTGCTTCCGGCTTTAAATCGTCTAGCGTCGGGAATATTTTGAGCTCAATAATTCTTCTTTCTTCTTCCTGGACCAGCAAGCCCTTCCGCCTCAAAGCCCTATTAGCGATTAAAGCTTTTTCATCTATTTTTCTGTCCCGCACAACTGTATCGCCTTTTAAATCTGCTAATTTTTCATCAAGGTAATCTTTGGTTACCATTTGATTGTCTACATGGTCAATCTTTTTCTCTAGTCTTTGCTCTACGTGGTCAATCTTTTTCTCTAGTCTTTGCTCTACATGGTCAATCTTTTTGTAAACATCGTCAAAAGAGGGTTTTATGTATTTTATAACCCCATCCTCAAAACTTTCATCAAAAATTCCTTTTATTTGTTTTAAGTCTTCTTTTTGCATATTTCTATTATAAAGTAAAATTTATCCACAGTCAAATTATGGGGTAAAATAAAGGGACTCCCACTGAAGTCCCTTGTGCTTGATAACATGTCATTCGTCAATCTTTAAGTTTCCTTACCCTGGCTTTCTCTGGTGATCACATTACCTTGAGCAGTATTTACACTGTTCCCAATCATGGCGTCCCCCAGCCATTGGATGTTGCCCTCATCATATTCCTCCACAATGAAGGCGCCGTGGGTGTCTTCATGACTTAAAGAAAAGCCGTGCCTCTTGCAGGCATCGACAATCTCTCCTAAAAAGGCTTCAACCAACCAATCTTCAACCCTCGCCTCTCTACCTAAATGAAACCGTTTCAATGTCCTCCTCCTTTCCGTAAATTAACCTGACCCTATTTAATGATTGTGCCTTTAAATTTCTTGCCCCCTAAAAACTTCTTAAAATTATCAAGATTAGTGCCTTTCATAATCGCCACTTCAAGTTTCAGCTTAGCCGCAAGCTTAGCCGCAATCGGATCAAAAGGAGAGTTCATTCTGGGAATCCATTTGCCGCCGATTAGCTTTTTATACTCATCCCAGGTCATTTTTTTAATTGGCTTGGCATCTTTGACTTTACGCGGGTCAGCAGTATAAACATAGTCAATATTTGTTAAGTTGACGATTGTCTTGGCGCCTAAATTTTTAGCGATTAAAACCGCGTCTTTATCTGATGAGCAACCGGGCTTCCAGCCGCAGCCAATGATTATTTTTTTGTTGGTCTTCCCGCCAGAGGCGGACCAGCCTCGGGCTGGAATTTTTTTGGTAGGGTCTGTTATTATTTTTTCATAAGCATAATCACCAAATATTGAGCGGACCAATTCAGCGTTGGCGCGGGTAAAGGAGATACCGAGCCAATCCAAATCAATCGGCTTGATCTTAGCAATCTTTTGGGCAAACCCGTTATAGAGTTTATTTATCTTGCCGCCGCCGGTAATGATGGCTGCTCTATTACCACGCTTTGTGTAATCTAAAATTAACTGGCGGAATTTTTTAAGAAATTTGACATCAACTTTGTCTGGGGCGGGAATGATGATTGAGCCGCCAAGGGAGATGATGAGGGTTTTCATGGATTTGCTATTTATTGTTTAACATTTATTGCCTATACCTATTTTTATCAAAACCCAAAACATTATAACCTCTTTTTTAAACTGAACTTAGTATCTTCTGGATAATTATGTTTAATATGCTCAAATGCTTTTATCTCGGCTACTTTGTATGCCTCCTCTTTGGTAGAATATTCTCCTGACAAATAATATGGAGTATCGTTTAATTCGCCATCACAGTATGTCTGGATTTGAAAATTTGCTTTGAATTTTCCATTTTTCAATTTTTGCGCAATAAGTTGGACAGTTAGATGTGTCATAATGAAGTAAATATTTTTCTTTTAAATCTTGTTTTTCAATTGTAGCTTTTTGGTCACTCATATATTTTTACTTCCAAAACTCCAAGCTCTCCGCTTTAAAATTTATGCCACATTCACTTGATTGAAAATAAGGTTGAACATATTTTCTTGCGTATTTGGCCATTTAAATAATTCTGTTTCTTTATTGGCAGTGGCTTTTATTTTTTTGAATCTGCCCAATCTTTCTTTAGATATTTTAATATACTCTGGATTTATATCTATTCCGATATAGTTTAAACCCAATTTTTTGGCGGCTACTGCGGTTGTGCCACTGCCAATAAAGGGGTCTAAAACAATTGCGTCCTTGTAAAACGCGGACAGTTTTATTATATACTCGCAAATTTCAAGGGGCTTTACGGTTTTGTGGCCATTGCTCTCCCCTTTTTCCCGCTTATTTGGCTTGCCGATTAGAAAATGCTTGTCAATAATTTCATTTATATTATCAACAGCTAATACGTTGGACGGAAACATATTATCTCCCACTCTAACTTCTGTATTTAACAGCCCTACATTATTTTTAATCATATTTTTTAAAAAGGTTCCATCTGTTGGTTTTTGGGCCATAACAATCGGTTCAAAACAAGATCTTATTTGGGGGGTTTTCCAACCATTATACTTTTCTATTAGCTTGTCCTTCTCCTCTTTTTTTATGTTTAATTTATTTATAAAATGGTCTAAACTCATTGCTTTGGCTTGGTTTTGCGTATATAGCCATAAAAAACAATCTCTTATCTCAAAACCAACATCATCTATCGCGCTTGCCATTCTATGATATAATCTCGGACTTGAAAATGAAAAGAAAAAACCGCCAGGCTTTAAAACTTTGAACAATCTCTTGGAGATTTCTAAATACCATTTGTAAAACTCAACTCCCTGTTTTCTGTCAAACTTCATGCCGGAGGGCAGGGATTTAATAACCCTTTGGTTTTTTTTATTGGCGACTTTCTTATGTTCCCAATTATTATCTAATTTGTCTAAAAAATATGGCGGGTCTGTCAATACCAAATCTATTGAATTTTTATCAATTTTTTCTAAAATTTCTAAAGCGTCTCCCAATACAATTTTATTTATTAAATTTTTATTTTTTTTCATGGGGACCTCCTCTATTAAATTCTTTGTGAAGTATTTTATAAATTTTTTGCCTAACATCTTTATCAAAGTTTTTCACAAAATTTGCATCAGCTAATTTTATAACCCGGCCATTATCGTCATAAACCCATCTATTTCTGTCTCCCCTGTTGCACTTTTGGCATTGGGGAATGGTATTTCCAGCAGCCAAGGGCTTATTTGGATCTTTATGGGCTTTTTGGAGTTTAGTTTTTGTCCCTGACCAATGAAAGTGGGGTTTATTTTCCCGTGAACCACACGTAGCGCATCTAAAGCCATATTGTTCTTTAATTTTTAGCCAATTACCTGTCTCCGTGACCCTATGACCCCTTTTGAAGCTGGGGTATGACTCTTCTAAGCTATAAAGTTGATAATTTCCTTTTTTAACTGTTAAAACGATATTATCTCTTCCGCCAGCAACAATCCACCAACCGTCTTGAGCTCCCAAATGCCTTGCTTGCTGAACATCATTAGTTTCGGGATAAAATTTTCTCACGAATTGTGTCAATTCTGTTTTTGTTATTTCTCTAGTTTTTGGATAACCCAAAGAAAGATAAATTAAAACTAAGGCATTCTTGGTAATCTTTTTATTTTTATCATACAGTTTAGGCAATTTCACACCAAACTTTTTCAGATATTTACTGTGATATTCTTTAATAAATTTGTACTGTTTATTAATGTTCGCTTTTGTTAATTTTAAGAAAGCCATGTTTCTCACGTTAAATGTTAATTTCTATAATACTGGAATTTTATTAATAAATTTATTCGTCTTTATACTTTTATTTTACTTTATTACTCATTAAAAATCAATATCAAAATGCCATTTTTTTATGACATTTTTACATAAAAATAAATTTTAATCAAGTTTTTTCAAAACCTGGTCTTTATCTCCAGCCTTTCTTTGACTAATTTTATCGCCTGTTCCCACTTTTCCTTGTCCCCTGATTCAACCAATGGCCTAATTTCCGAATCAAAAGTTATTAAATCCGAAACTCGCTCTGCATATTCTTTTACCCATTCAAACTGGGCATCATGTTCGTGTTCTTTAACGCCCATTATCCTCATTAACTATATTTGAAAATGATTTTTGATTTTAACGTCCAAAGGTGAAAATTCAGCTGATTGTATAGGAGTTGTTTCTAACATAAAACAATAAGTTAATTTATTTTAGTAAAAGACAATTGTTAAATTCCTTGCTCGGCCTCCTTTTCCATTTTGTCTAAGCGGGTGTAATAATCCGGAAATTCGTTAAGATGGGCCAGGGCGATCTTGCCAGTGGTTAAGGGGTCGTCATTGCTGACATTGGTTGCCGGATCCACTGTGCCGTGCTCAAGTTCCACATCCATACCCATCAGGAATTGCTCAACATCAAACTTGGTCCAGTCAAGACCTAATTTTTCGCCAATTTCTTTGGCTTGTTCGCTGGTAAAGTGTTGTTGGGTGCTCATAAAATTATTCCTAAATAAATTAAAACTAAGCTGTCTTTATTGTACACGAAATTTGAAAAATAAAAAAGAGCCCAACTTAAGACTCATGAATTTGAGAAGAGGAGGGGCGGTAGGGTAAGGGGGAAAATTGAGAAAAAAGAAAGTTGAACAGCTGCCCCCTTAAACCCTACCGCCTTGAAATGAGATGCTCGAGAGACAATGCGCAAAAGCACATGTCCCTCGAGCCCCTGGCTGCTCTTTTTGGCAGCCAATGCTAGTCTCGGATGCCCGAGACTAGCATTGGCTCCCAATCTAATCCAAAACTTTTGAAAGGATTTTTTGGCTTTGCTCTAAACTATATCCCTCCCCAATTCGTTTGTATTCCGCAACATCAACTTGATATCCTGCTTCGCGCATTTTTCCCCGAATGATTGCCAATTTTAAGGTAGTGATTGTAGCGTCAGCAAAATGTTCAGCCACTATTTGAGCGTGCTCTCGGCACAATCGAGCGCCATAAGGCCTATCTTCACGAATAAAAGCTTGATGGGCATTCCCAACCTTGCGTCCGCAAATTACGCAACGATATCGATCTAATTGTCTATTTTGATTCTGCATAGGAGTTAAAAGCAAAAAACAGCCTTTGTAAAACCTCTCCTCGCGTAAAAAGGCTAATATTAGCACTTTTACGTCAAGAGAGATTGGGCTGTTCAACTTCTATTGTTATGTTAGCATGGGTAGTTTTTTTTGTCAAGGACTATAACTCTCCAACCTCTCTTTAACCAATTCTATCGCCTCTTCCCACTTCTCTTCCTCACCAGATTCAACTCAGGTCCTAATCTCTGGATCCTTCTCAATCAATTCGTAAGCTTTCTTTGCATATTCTGTTACCCAATCATTCTGGACCCTCTTGTCGCCATGTTTAATTTTCATTGCTTCCATCAATGCTATCTGAAATTTCATTTTGATTTTCATATCTATAGGTGAGAATTCAGTTTGTTGTTCAGGTAAAACTTCTGACATAGATAGAATAGTAAATAATAAGTCACTTAAGCCACTTCTGCTTATTCCTCACATGCTCATCATGATCTTTGCCAAACACGGTCTCGCCGTTAGGCTTGGACAGATAAAACCAGTACTCATTTGGGGTTGGATAAATTGCGGCTTCAATGGCGCTAACTCCAGGATTACCAATGGGACCGGGGGGTAAATCTGGATACAAATAAGTATTATATAAAGAATCAACTTTTAAATCTTCCAGCGAAGGTGTGGGATCGCCCTTGCCGGTAATGTAATTAATCGTGGCATCAGATTGCAAAGCCACGCCATTATCCACCCGCTTCCAAAAGATATCCGCAATCATTTTGCGATCGCCGTCAGTCGGCACTTCCAACTCTATGATGGATGCCATGGTGATAATTTCAAAAATCGTTCTCCCTTGCTCTTTTATATCCTCGCGCATCTCGGGTGTCAACTTACTATCAAAATTATCAAGCATTTTAGTGATAATATCATCAAGGCTGGCATCTTTATAAATTCTATAAGTATCAGGGAATAAATAACCTTCCAGCGAAGCTTTCTTGGGCTTATCTTCCAAAAAATCATACTTACCCCGCCAAATTCTGTCATCATAAATCGCTTCCAAAAAATCATCAGCTGTTACTACTCCTTGGTTTTCTAAAGACTCGGCGATTTCTCTATCGTTCCAACCTTCAATAATTTTAATTTCTTGCTCTTTGCTTAAAGCCCGGCCCGAGGTTAAAAGCTCAACTAATTTTTTGATGCTCCAACCATGAGTTAATTCATACTCGCCGGCCTGAAATTTATGCCCAATTTTTTTTAAATAAATATAAACTTCAAAAACTAACTTATTGCCAATCAAACCATCATCTTTTAGGTTTTGGCTGATTTGTCTAACCCCCTCACCCTTAGTAATCACAAAAATAACCGATTCCCTGGTCGGGTTGGAATTATAAATTTCCCGCAAAGCGTAAATGCCGGTGAAAATTACTGCTGCGAGAATGATGACAATTAAACCAAAAAATGCTTTTTTGGACATAAGTCTCTGCATGTCATTGCGAGTCTCGGCGAACGAAGCGAGCTGAGGCGTGGCAATCCCGTTGATATCCTGTGGACGTTGTTACTCTCCCTGTCTACAGGGTTTACCCTGAACCGATTCTGGTACAGGGTTTACAACGGGATTGCCACGCTCTTTTCTGGACTTACTGCCTACCTATATTTGATTATCGCCATGGTCAGTCTTGCTTGGCAAGTCCTACAGTCGCTCGCAATGACACCGATTACATCACAATGATGCTTAATAAATTATAAAAATTTCTCCCCTCCTCCTTTCTCCAGCTTCTTCACGACCTTCTTCACCTCCTGCGCTCTTCCGGCTGGACAAACCAAAATCGCATCTTCAGTCTCCACCACCACCATATCCTCCAGACCAACAGTGGCTAACAACTTGGTACCATAACCATACAACAAACAATTTTTTGAATCAATGGTTAAAACATTGCCTCGGGTTAAATTCTGATTCTTATTTTTTAGAAGCAGTTCTTTAATTGCCTGCCAGTCACCAATATCACTCCACTGGAAATTAGCCTGAATAAGCAAAATATCTTTGGTCTTTTCTAATACGCCATAATCAATAGAAATCGGCTCAATCTTTCCAAACTCCCTTTTTAAAACTTTTAACTCGCCCTTTTTGCCAATTGACTTCTCAATCGCCATCAAAATTTTATGCATCTTGGGCAGGTGGCGCTTATACAAACCTAACAAATAATCAACTTGCCAAGCAAACATCCCCAAGTTCCAGAAGTAACCGCCGTCTTGGACATACTTTTTAGCGGTTGCTAGATTTGGTTTTTCAACAAATCTTTGAACTTTGTAAACATTTTTGCTAAAAATCTTACCTCTTTGAATATAACCATAGCCAGTTGCCGGGCTTTTAGGTTTTAAGCCCACCGTGATTGTTTGGTTGGGATTAGCAGACAATACCTGCTCAACCATATCCAGGGTCTGAATATACTTGGCTTCTTCACCAACGTAATGATCAGCATAGATAATGACTATCTTTTCTTCTGGGTTTTTATGATGCAGGTGAGTCGCTACCAAACCAATGGCCGCAGCCGTGTCTTTTTTAGCCGGCTCTAAAATGTACTGGGTCTTGGGTACTTTAGGAATTTGCTTGCGAATCAAATTATAATGACGTTCACCGCAGGAAATAATAATATCAGCAACTTTGAATTTTTTGCAAATTCGTTTGAAAGTTTTTTGTAACAAAGTGTCCTCGTCAATAAGAGGGCGGGCTTGTTTAGGTGAATTTTTTCTCGACGCCGGCCAAAGGCGGGTCCCGCCTCCACCAGCTAAGATTATGGCTTTCATGGGCTTAGTCACTTGTCACTGGCAACTAGTCACTGGGGTTTATGTTTCCCCCGACTGATGCTATGAGACCATTAATTAATTTTAATACTGTTACACTTTTGTTAAATAAATCAATATAAGTGTCTTTGGAAATATATTGTAATTCATAAGATAGGATTAATAATGATTGAACTTCTTGGATTGAACCCCTGGCTTGATAATAAAATCTTTTTTTGTCTTTATAAAAGAATCTGCCAAAACCTTCAGCAATGTTTGAACAAACAGAAACAATTGCTCTTCTCATTTGACTAGTTATACCATAAAATTCTTCCTTGGGAAAATTCTTTGTTACCCTGTATATATCTTTGGACAATTCCTTAGCTTTTTGCCAAGCATCCAATTGATAGAAATTTTTTATACCCACAGAACTTAATCTTAAATATAACTTAATTAAACTCGTCCCTAGTGACTAGTGACTGACAACTAATGACGCTCTTAAGATATCACTAGCCGCCAGAATAATCTAGTTGAAAATTCCAGCGACTAGTGACCTATGTCTCATCCCTCAATCAATGGCACGAAACCAAAACCAGGATACCATTTTTCCTTATACTTATACTTGCCAGCCCTTTCGACCATTGCAATACCTGAAGGCGTTCGATCAAGGGGAATTACTAATCGACCGCCAACCTTGAGTTGCTTGAGTAGTGCTTTGGGAATACGGACCGCGGCAGCTGATACTAATATTCTATCAAACGGCGCTTTTTCTTTCAAGCCCTTAGAGCCATCCGTACAAAAAAATTGTACAACCCCCATCTTGACAAAATTATACTTGCCTACATTGCGTTCACCAAAATCTTTTAACTTCGGGATCCGTTCAATGGCAAAAACTTTTCCTTTGATTTCGCCTGGTTGCTGTTGACTGCCCAAAACAATATGCGCCAGCAAGGCAGTGGTCCAACCCGAGCCCGAGCCAATATCCAAAACTTTGTCGCCTTGCTTGGGCTGGAGCAGTTCCATCATGAAAGCAACAGTGTATGGCTGGGATATGGTTTGACTAAAACCAATGGGATAAGGGTGGTCACCCTCGGCAAATGATTCTGAACCTGGTGCCATAAAATCGACCCGCTTAATCTCCTGGAATGCCTTGATGATTCGCGGGGTTTTTAGGGTTCCTTCTTGAATGTGCCAATTAATAAGTTTAGACATCTTCTCCTCCTCCTTTCTCCTCTCATGATGCACGATGCACGTATCACAATACAAGACGAGTTATTTGGGATTGTGTTCGTGTTATCGTGATATGAGTCGTGTTATGTGTAGCGTGAATCGTGATTGAAGCTCTTGACTTTTTTTTCTAGATATGATATAATGATAGCAGAAGAGTAAAAAACAAAAATATATTCCCAAGAAATTAAACGGAATCAGGTCCAAAAGGCCTAAAAAGTAAAAAATTCTTCTAAAAAACACAGATTCTTCCTTCTGCGGCAAACCAGCCGTAGTTGGATGGAGTCCTATAAAACAAAAACAAAAAATAAAATGAAAAATTTGCTTGCCAAGATACGTTTTTTCGTATCTAAAAACATCCCTCAGCTGCTCAACTTCCCTCGGCATCGAATGCCCGTCATCGAGATGAGCTCGTCGATAAGTCGGTTTCTGAATATAGCGAAAAACAAAAAGATTATCCAAATTATCTCTATTATTTTAAGTGTTGAAATAGCGCTCTTTGGGGTGCTTTTTTTAGTTCCTAGTGTTGCTTATCTTTCTCAAGTCGATGCCGAGCATATAATTCAATTAACCAATAGCGAACGAACAAAATATAATCTGCCGCCGCTTACAGCCAATGAACAGCTCACCCTGGCCGCTGAAAACAAGGCCAAGGATCTCCTGGCAAGGCAATATTTTAGCCACACAACTCCAGATGGAAAGGTATTCTCGGCTTGGATCAAAGGGGCGGATTATGAATATTCTTATGCTGGGGAAAATTTAGCCATTGGTTTTGTTACTAATCAAGGCGTGGTTGATGCCTGGATGCGGAGCGGCAAGCATCGAGCCAACATCTTGGGCAGCCAATACCAAGAAATCGGCCTGGCAGTCATTACTGGCCAGTTCAATGACCAGGAAACAACCATTATTGTGCAAACCTTTGGCAAACCAAGAAGATAGTTTTTGGGTGTTCCCCTACTCTCATTTTATTAGCAATCTGAATTACGAAATTTCTAATTCAAAATAATATCAGCCTCAGCTAAAGTCAGATAAGCGCTCCGTCGCTACAGCTTTGGAGCGTCGGCGACCTCTGGCTGGAATAATAATTAATAAGGAAGAAACTTATGAACCCAAAAATTCGCGCCTTCCTGACAAAAAAACAACGAGCAGGAGAAATTTATAATATTCGCGGCTCACCATAATTTTTAAAAACAGTAGGCCCTGTACCAAAGTGTCGCCTGTTGGTGGCATTAAACCCCAAACCTGATGCGGTACAGGGTAAATAATCGCTCTTTTCTTAAAACGCCAAAGTAAGGAAAGCTCTTTAACAATTCAATATCTAATCATCTTTTAAAACTAACCCCCAATAAAATAAGGCATGGGACTACCTCTTTTTGAGGGGGAAAAGCCCTGTACCATTATAAGTACAGGATAAACAAAAACTAATTCTAACATCTCGTTGGGATTAGTTTTTTTATAATAAGGGCGAATATTATACCAAGGATTGCGCCCGCAAAAATATCACCGGGATAGTGAACCCCAACATATACCCGGGATAGGGCAATCAAAGCCGCCCCAACTAAAAACCAAATGCCAATTTTCTTGTTGTACAAAAAAATTGTACAGGCCAGAGCAAAGGCAATTGTAGTGTGATCCGAAGGAAAAGATTTGCCTGCAAACAACTGTTCAATTAATTTGTTCACCTGGAAACTGACATAAGGACGAGGCCGATAAAAAAATAAGCCCAAACCACGCGCCATCCCCCAGCCCAGTAGCCCTGCCAGCACTGCGCGAGCCGCATTCATCCTAGTCAATATTGCCCCTTGCTTGTGCGGCGGCAAAAATCCTAAAGCCAAAATTAAAAAAATCATCAACCAAATAGCGTAGGATGCAAAAAAGATTCCCAAAAAATCCAGGACATCATTCTTGCCGGCTAAGTTGTTGATGAGTTGGAAGAGTTGTAAGTCCACTCTACGATTTATTATTTATTATTTATTATTTACTATTTATTATTCTTTCGTTCAGTACTTTTTCTCTCTTCCATATCCTACGATGAATAATAAATAGTAAATAATAAATTACAACTGACACTCTGAACAAAAATGCGTTCCCCGGCCATTCAACTTAATCTTCTTAATCGTCCCGCCACACCGTTTACACCTCTCCCCTCCCCGTCCATAAACTTTTAAATGTGAAGTATAACCACCTTGGCGACCACTGGCATCAACATAAGTATCAACCGAAGTGCCGCGAAGAGCAACAGCGGCCTTTAATATTTTTTTGATGCCCTGCTCAAGTTTTTTTATCTCCTCGTGTTTTAAGGTTCTGACCAAGCGCGTTGGGCGGATACCCGCGTAAAAACACGCTTCGTCTGCATAAATATTGCCTATACCCGCAATATTTTTTTGATCCATTAAAACTTTTTTAATGTTCTGGCGTCCCTTTTGAGCTAAAATCTGTTTAAACTTCTCTAAAGTAAAACCCTTATTCAAAGGTTCAATACCAAATTCTGAATCTAAGAAACTTTTAACCTCGGACTTACTCATTATATTCATCCAGCCAAACTTGCGCAAATCATTAAAAAATAAATGGCTGCCATCGCTGAATTTAAAGATTATATGGGTAAACTTGTTTGGTAAATTTACTAAACCTCGAGGCACCGGATGACCGCCCGCTGTCAGTTTGCCAAATTTATCACGAAAAATTAATTGACCAGTGAGCTTCAGGTGAATTAGTAATACTTTATTACTGTCTAATTCTATTAATATTAATTTGGCTCGCCGACCCACCTGCTTCACCTTCTGGCTAGTAACCTCTCGCTGGAATTGTTTAATAGACAACTTAACCAGTTTAGCCCCCCTAACTTCCACTGATTTAAACTTTTTACCTTTGATTTTTTTGTTGAGATCTCGGGCGATTGTCTCAACTTCGGGAAGTTCTGGCATGTCTTACAATTTATTATTTAATAATTTATTATTTATTATTCTTTAAGTTGCCTTCCATGTTTGAAAAATACTAAGGCGGTCAAAAAAAAATAAATAATAAATAGCTAAATAATAAATAAATTATATCAAGGGCTGTCCAGTTATTTCCTTTGGCTTCTCTATTCCTATTATTTTTAAAATCGTTGGCGCCACATCAGCCAATACTCCAGATGGAGCGGCCAAAGTTAAATCCGGCTTTTCATTATTTGTTCCGGATCTAAAAAAATCTTTACCCACGATAATGCAGGGCACAGGATTGGTGCTGTGCTCTTTATCAATATTACCTGTTTGGAGATTCACCATCTCTTCAACATTACCGTGGTCTGCCGTAATAACCGCCACCCCATCTTGGGCCAGCAATGCCTTAACAACTCGGTCCAAACAAACATCCACGCATTCCACCGCCTTAACTCCGGCTTTAAAAACGCCAGTATGAGCAACCATGTCCGGGTTAGCAAAATTAACAATGATAAAATGATAAGTGTTGTCCGCGATGGCCTTAACCAACTTATCTGTTATTTCATAAGCAGACATCTCTGGTTTCTCGGCATAGGACGGGATGCGAGGCGAGGGGACAAGAATGTTGTCCTGACCTTTAAACGGCTTCTCATTACCTCCCGCGAAAAAAAACGTAACATGCGCATATTTTTCGGTTTCGGCAACATGAAGCTGTTTCTTGCCAGACTCACTTAATATTTTTGGCAATGGACGATTGATGGTCTCTGGATAAAAAGCAATGTTTACTGGTAAACCCTTCTCATATTCTGTCATAGTAACAAAAAACAGATTCTTCAAAACTTTCGGCCGGACAAACTCCTTAAAATCAGGAAGAACAAAAGCTTTGGTTAGTTCCCTGGCCCGATCCTCGCGAAAGTTGAAAAAGATTACTCCATCGTTATCTGTGATTAAGCCAATTGGCTTACCGCTATCGTCTAAAATATTCGTTGGCACAAATTCTTCATCATAAATTTTTTTAGCATAAGAATCTTTGATTGCCTGCATTGGATCTTTATTAGGTTGATCTGACTTGCCAATGGTCATCGCCGAGTAAACCCTTTCTATTCTTTCCCAATGGCTGTCTCTGTCCATGGCATAAAAACGGCCAGAAATTGTTGCTATCTCGCCCAAATTATAACCTTTTAATCCTTCTTGAAGCTGATTTACAAAGTTAATGCCCCTGTTATACTCCGTATCACGGCCATCCAAGAAAACGTGTATATAAAGCTCTTTTATCTTCTGCCTGTTTGCCAAATCCACCAGAGCAGAAAGATGTTCTATATAGCTATGGACCCCGCCGCTGGAAACCAGCCCCATCAGATGAAGCTTAGAATGGTTTTTCTTAACATGGGCGCAAACTTCCAGAAAAGCCTTATTAGTAAAAAAATCCCCATTCCAAATGGATTGGGTTATCCGTGGTAATTTTTGATAAACTATCCTACCTGCCCCAAGGTTCATATGCCCGACTTCAGAATTTCCAGGCTCGCCATACGGCAGACCAACGGCCTCGCCAGAAGCTTGCAAGGTCATGGCTGGATAAAAACTGGAGTAGGAATCAAAATTTGGAGTCTTGGCAGAAGTCACTGCATTACCAATACTCGGCGGAGCAACGCCCCAGCCGTCGAGAATGATGAGGGCAACGGGTTTGGACATAGTTTATTGTTTATCCTTTATCATCTTGAATTAAATTATGGTTAATAAATTATGGTTAATACAATTGTTAATAAATCTGGAGATAATGTCTTTACTGAAAGCATCGTTCAGGGCGCTTAAAGTCATCATTCTGATTATTTAAGTTGTTAATAAGGTTAATAGGCGAGTTAATAGGGTTAATAAGCGACTCGTCGTCATTATTAACTTTATTAACTACTGTATTCCAGCCAAAGGCTGGTCGGCCTTTGGCCGAAACTACTTTATTAACAACCATATTAACCACATTAACCACCGTATTAACTCCATACGTGTTAAACTTTGCCTAACATTCAAACTACAGCAACCCGCTCCGCGTCATCTCCTTGGGCTTCTCCAGTCCGGCTAATTTCAAAATCGTTGGCGCTACATCAGCCAATACGCCGCTAGAGGCTAATTTTTTATTTTTAAGTTTATCACCAACCAGAATAAACGGTACGGGGTTAGTGCTGTGTTTAGTATCAATCTCGCCAGTTTTTAAATTAATCATCTCCTCAACATTTCCATGATCCGCAGTAACAATCAAGATGCCATTCTGGCGCTTAATTTCCTGATACAGGATCCCCACACACTTATCAACCACCTCGCAGGCCTTGACTCCAGCTCTAAGGTTGCCGGTGTGGCCAATCATATCGGGGTTGGCATAATTGAGAGTTATAAAATTATAAACCTTATTTTTTAAATTGTCGATTACCGCTCCAGTAAGTTTAGAGGCAGACATTTCTGGCCTTTCATCATAAGATCTAACGGATGGAGACTGGATTATTATCCGATCTTCTTTATTAACCGGATCCGGGTAACCGCCATTAAAAAAGTAAGTTACATGGGCATATTTCTCGCTCTCGGCAATATATAACTGCCGGTAACCGTTCATAGCCATCGGCAGGGTTCCTAATAAGTCGCGGGCAGGAAAAGCGGTCAAAAGATTGCCTAAATCAGGCCCAAAATCTGTCATCGCTACAAAAAAAAGATTTTTTAAAATTTTTTTTCTTCGGAAAGCCTTGGGATTTTTTTTATTAAAATCACTCTGAACAAAGCACTTGCTAATCTGCCTGGCTCTATCTGACCGCAAATTAAAAAATATAATCGCATCATCGTCTTTAATTAAAACCCGAGGTTTATTGCGCCCTTTAGCGCTATTACTTTTTGCGTCATTCTGGATGATCAAACTCGGAGAAATAAATTCATCATTTTCTTCACGGTTATACGCTCGAATGACTGCCTCGTGGGCATTGGAAAAAGAATAGCCCTCGCCTAATACCAAAGCATTGTACGCTTTCTCTGTCCTCTGCCAATTCTTCCCGCGATCCATAGCATAATACCGACCCATAATACTGGCGATTTGCTCGTTGGGTTCTAGAGTAGCCTCCCATCTTTTTAATAACTTGGCAGCAATAAATTTTGGGGAATCACGGCCATCAGTAAAAAAGTGCCAGTACACGCGCTTCACTTTCATTACTCGCAATAGAGTGATTAAAGCTAAAAGATGGTCTGGATCCATGTGAGCGCTCTGCTGCTCGGAAAGTAAACCCATTAAATGAAGGTCCGAACCATGTTCCTTGACATGGCTAATCGCTCCCAAAAGAGCAGGGTTTTTAAAAAATATACTGGTGGTTATTGTTTGGCCAATTTCCACGGAATCCTGTTCAACAATCCTGCCAGCTCCCAAGTTCATATGTCCGGCCTCGCTGTTGCCATCCTGTTTTCCCGGCAAGCCAACCGAGGTCCCATAAGACTGGAGCGTGGTAAAAGGATAATCTTTAGTCAAAGCATCAATAACCGGGGTCTTGGCTAAAGTAACGGCATTGCCTTTATTCGGCGAGGATAATCCCCAACCGTCAAGAATAGCCAGGACAATCGGCGAGGGGCAATTTTCAGTCTTAGACATATCTAAAAATAATAACAAAAATAAAAATCATAATCCAAATCTACAAATACTACAAATGCTACCAATACTGCGAGAATTCTATTCGGGGCATTCGCCTGCCCGCCAGAGCCACCTTTTTATATAGATGACTTTAGTTGGTGATTGCACCGTCTAAATCTCTACTGACTTATTTCAACTGGCTGTGGCAGGCGGGAATACCTTTGTAGATTTGGATTTTGTTTATATAAAATTTTTTACTTTAGCAAGAATCTCTTCTCCAGTATAATCAGCTTTGACCATATACCCGCGAACGCCCAAAGATATCCCCTCAGAAACACTCTCGTCCTTGTCAACATTGGTAAGAAGAATCACCGGAATGTTTTTTGTTTTGCGGTTCTTTTTCATCCGTCTCAATACTTCTAGACCATCAATTTCAGGCATCAAAATATCAAGGAGGATAAGTTTGGGTTTTATTTTTTCGGCTAACCGCAAACCCTTAGCACCATCAGCGGCGACCACCACCTCAAATTCCTGCCTTAAGGTTTTCTCCATTGCATTTCTAAAAAGCTCTTCATCATCAATAAGTAAAATTTTGGGCTTTTTCATAGAATTTATTATTAATAATTATAGTTATGGGAAATTGATGCTTATTAAATTATAAAACAAAATCCATTGTTAAATTGTTACATTGTTGCATTGCTCACATCAACCGAAAAACAATTTAACAATTTAACAATATAGCAATGCTCGTATCTTTCTTTGACATCACCAGAGCATTAGTAATATTAGTATTACTCCTTCTTGCCTATAAGTTTACCAATCTTATCTATAATATCCTGCAAGTGCACGTCGTCTTTCCTTAAAAAATCATCAGCGCCTAAAAGTTTAGCTTTTCTCTCCTCTTCCCCCCGACTAAGGCTAGTCAAAACTATCACGGGAATATGCCCGCCCTCATCTTCTGATTTTAATCTCTTTAAGACATCGTAACCATCCATTACCGGCATCAAAAGATCCAATAAAATAAGATCTGGGTCCCATTGTTTCACTTTTTTAAATCCCAACTCTCCGTTTTCAGCAGTTTCTACCTCAAACCCGTTAGTTTTAAGCATGGAGGCAAACATGTGGCGCAATGACTCCTCGTCTTCGATGATTAATACCTTTTTGGCCATAAAATTTAATTTAAAAATAATATATCTGGAAATGATTTTTATTATTTTTGGCTAATTTTAGCGGGCATTCAATATTTATACTACCGAAGATCATTGAGATCATTACGGTAACACAACTTCGCTCAATAACGACCCAGGTCTTCTAATACGGCTTGGGTCAATTTTTATCCAAAAAAATAACAAAAATTATTTCTTTAAAAATGGAATAATAAATAGTAAATAATAAATAATAAATATTTACCCAGCGGGCAATGTAAAGAAAAAGGTGCTTCCCTTGTCAAGCTGGGATTCCACTCCGACAACGCCGCCATGGGCATCTATGATACCCTTGACAATCACCAACCCCAAACCCGTA
>JAHIMF010000063.1 GCA_018896645.1 Patescibacteria group bacterium
GGTTAACGAGGAGGAAGGTGGGGATGACGTCAAATCAGCATGGCTCTTACGCCTTGGGCGACACACGTGCTACAATGGCCAGTACAATGGGTTGCCAAACCGTAAGGTGGAGCCAATCCCATCAAAACTGGTCTCAGTTCGGATTGAAGGCTGCAACTCGCCTTCATGAAGCTGGAATCGCTAGTAAACGCGCATCAGCCACGGCGCGTTGAATACGTTCTCGGGTCTTGTACTCACCGCCCGTCACACCAAGAGAGTCGGGAGTACCCGAACCCCGCACATAAGTCACAAACAAATTTGCGGCTTGTGTGCGGGGGAAGGTAAGTCCGGCAATAAGGGTGAAGTCGTAACAAGGCATCCGTAGCGGAAGCTGTGGATGGATCACCTCCTTTCTAAGGAGAATATGGTTAACGTGCTGGAATTCCGCACGTTAGCTCATCAGTCGGGCTCCGGTTCTGCCGGAGTTATAGATATTCTGCAAGTATTGAAGACATTATGAATCACAATACACGATACACCTAACACGATTCATATAACAAAGGCCCCACAAGAGGGGTTTTTGTGTTTAACTTGATTTATTTGTAAATATTTGGTAACCTAAAAAAGACTAAACATGTTTCGTGTTACGTGAATTAGGAGTCGTGAAAATAAGGGCAATTAGCTCAGCTGGCTAGAGCGCGTCACTGATAATGACGAGGTCGGAGGTTCAAGTCCTCCATTGCCCACCAGGTAATTTAGAACCATTATATTCAGGAACCAAAAAGAGTGTGTTTTTAAGCACACTCTTTTTCTGCATGTTGATATGAGCTACATCGGAATTCTACCCTGAAATCTTTCCACTATTTTTTTCTTCACTTGTTCCAGCGCATCATTAAACGCTTCATGGATAGAGTTCGTAAGTTCGTCTTTATCTTGGAAATCATTTGGTTTGACCGCGTCAATGGATACAATTTCCTGATTACCGTTTAATACAATGGTAATTTTTTGATTTGCAGAAGTTCCAGTAACTTGAGTTTGGTCAAGCTCTTTTTTGATTTCTTTAGCTTGTTTTAACATTTGGAGGGGGTTGAACATATAGTTTTCATTAAAACATTAAATCATGAAAGCAAGAAAGCATGAAAACATTAAAGCAATTTGCTTTTATGCCCTAGTGCCCTCGTGCTTTAATGTTCTTGTGTTTTTGACTCGCGAATATCGTATCAACCCAGAACACGGGACAATCTCAACGCCTTTCTTTTCCAGCTCGTCCAAAAATAAATTCACGTCAATTGAATCACTCGCCATGTGGCCAGCGATAACAACGTTAATGTGATATTTTTCCGCTTGCCTTTTCCATTCCTCTTGCATGTGCATACCCACAATCGTGCCAATCCCGGCTTGGCTCATTTTTTCGTACATATCCTTAGAGCCGGAAGTGCCGCCGGTAATTTCCGTGAGGGCAATTTTTCCGCAATAGTTTTCTTTATTGCCAGTAAAAATTGTTGGGCCAGCCTTCATTTTTGCAGCCTCTTTATATTCAGGAATCATTTTTAGAACCGTGATTAAATCTTCAAGCCGCTCAATTTTATCTTTGTTCTTTTTTATTTCTTTATCTAAAAAATCAGCAACAAGATTGTCGCAAGGCGTATGAACACACATCACTGGAAGGCCCAAAATTTTAGCGGCATCAAGAGACTTATTGTGATTAGCGCCAGACACGTTGCGGCCAACTTCAGAAAGCCGCAATTTGGTTAGACCCTCGGCAATATTAATCGGCACGCCGTATTTGGCTAAAAGTTCCACTTGCAAATCCATAACCTCATGAAGCCCGGCTAAACCGATGCCAAGGGGATGGTGGGACATGATTAAATCAATTGGCCGGCCTTGTTTTCCAAGCTCATTAGCAAGCATCACTTCACCAGTTTCAATATCAACACCCACCAACATCCTTTTGACTTGTTTAGTTGGGTTATTGGTGAAAATCCGGGAATCAGCATAGGGATTGGTTAAACCCTCTTGGTCAAACTGTTCTTTCTCGTCATCGATTAGTTTTTCATATTTTTCTTTGGCGCGCTTGAGCTTTTTTTTGATAATTCCAGGGTCGCGTAAATCAGCCCTTTTGCCCATTTGAATGGCTAAATTGTAGATTTGTTGGATGGTCATTTTGGTCGTTTTTAATTATCACAGATGATTGGCTATAACCAGGGCTATTAAGTTTAAGGATGATGGCCACCAATAACTCTAATTTTCTCAAATATCTCTAATATTAGGAATTGCTATCACACAATTAAGCCCCTTGACAAACTTTTTTAGATATGATAAGATAAGGTGTTGAATAAAAAATATCCACAGGGGGTGGCGAGGAGGCCACTTTTTTGTATTTTAATAAGCTGCTTATCCGTGATCTGCGGCTATCCGTTATAATTCGTGAAACTCAACGTATAATAAAACTTCCCTTTATCAATCTGCATCCACGACAAGCATGGGGGTTGTTTCGGAGGATTGCCCGGCCCGCTTATATTTTCTAAAAACTGAGAAAACTAAAGCGCTACTTTAAGGAAATATGAGCGGGCTAGGTTTTCCCTTTGGACAATCTTCTTGGATGCAGATTGATGGAGAGAAGTTGATATGAAAATACGAGATTATGGAAATATGAGATTAACCTGATGAAGATTTAATTTCATATTCTCGTATTTTCATATTATCAATTCTTTCCATAAACCTGCGGTCAAGAAATGCATGGGGGTCCAAACCCCGGTTTTACCGGGGGAGAGGATCTTCTTGACTGCAGCTTTATGGAGGGAAGTTCGTATGAAAATACGAGATTATGGAAATATGAAAATATGAAAAGCGAGGTGTGGAAAAAATTGTTCGTTAGTTTATCTTACACCACAGATGAAGTTGTGTCCACAAAATTTCTGTGGATAACCCCATCACACAAGGAGAGCTATCATGAATTTTAGAGATTTGGCTGGTATGATTGCAATCACCATCAGTAGTTTCACAATGATTTATGCTATTTATATTACCCGCGACCTGAACTGTTTGTGGGCAATCCTAGCTATTGTGATATTGGGAAGGTATTTCCCGTGGAGTTCAAAAAGCGAATGACCAAAATAAGACAAAGGAGGAGATTATAAGGGAAATGAATATGGGAATACTTTATAGTGTTCCTAGCCGAAACAAGTAACACTGTTTCGGCTTTTTTTATTTTAAAAAGACGAGGTCAAGGGACCTCGTCTACCCGGTTATTTTTTACTCCGCCGCCTCCTCCGTACTCGTCGCCGTACTCAACTCCTCTACTCCCAGCAAACAAACCGCCTGCCAAGGCACATAACGGCTAAACCATTCTTCCTCCAATGGCTCGCGGTCATCAGCATAAGTAATTTTACGGGTAAATAAAGTGTCGGCGCCATTATGGGCTCGTTCGGTGCATTTTTTTTCTCCGGGTTCTAAATTTAAAGTCTCAATAATTTTAGTCGGCCCTGGATATTTGATGTTCCAAATCCGAGGCGGATTTTCCACCTCTATTTTTCTGCTATCGTTTGTTCCATAAAAATGAAAAGTCAAAATATCACTATCAATTTCTGTAGTAAACAGGATATAATTACCAGTGTCGTTAGTAAACTTTAAATCCGGACGCGGGTTATAAATCGTGGCATCCATGCCCGCGGGTTCATAATAAGATACTCGGTAAGAATGAGGCCGACGTTCGGTTATTGGCAAGCCAGAATAAATCGCCACCCTAAAGGCGGTTGTGCCAATTTGACACAACCCACCGCCATATTCAGGAATAGTTTCATTGCCCTTGATAACCAATTCCGGTAAATAACCAGTAGCCGCATTGACCTCTCCCAATGTTTGTACCAAAGAAAATTCTTCATCCGGAGCAATTAAAAGGCCATTTAATTTGTTTGCCCCCACCCCAATATTGTGCCTTCGATTTGTGGGACTACCA
>JAHIMF010000064.1 GCA_018896645.1 Patescibacteria group bacterium
ATGATTTTGAGCGTGGGGATGTTGAAGCAGCGGAAGGGGTTTCATGTTTCTTTGAAGGCGGTGGCGCAGGTGAAAGAGAAATATCCGAATTTAAGATATTATATTGTTGGCCGGCAGGAGGATAAGAATTATTTTGAAAAATTAAAGCAAATTGTAAAAGATTATAATTTAGAGAATTCAGTTGTCTTTTTGGAAAATATTTCAGATAGGGAGCTTAAAAAATTATATAATCAAGCAGATCTATTTTTATTGACCCCGGTTTATATCAAAGGCAATTTTGAAGGTTTTGGACTGGTTTATTTGGAGGCCGGGGCTTTTGGCAAACCAGTTGTTGGGAGCTTGGGATCGGGGGCGGAAGAGGCGGTAGTTCATAATGAAACCGGTTTGTTAGTGCCGCAAAACGATCCCAAGGCGACAGCAGAGGCGACTATTAAGATATTGGGTAATCCCGAATTGGCTAAAAAATTAGGGCAGGGAAATAAAAATTTTACTAAGGATCATGATTGGGAGAGAGTGGCCAAGAAGTATCAGGAGATTTATAAAAAATTTGCAAGTTAATTATGTATTTATTTGGCTTTTTCAGAGAATTAAAAATTTTATTGATTATTTTTGCCTTGGGTTTGATTTTATTGTTTTCTAATTGTGGAAGGAACGATAAGTATTTTGAGCAGATTAGTTGGGGTAAAGAGGAATTCTTGAGGGAATATCCTATCTTTTCTTTTGTAAATAATTCATTTATTTTACGACCAGGAACTTATAATATTGACGATAATATCGTCGTGCCTAAGGGTTTTTCTTTAAGAATTGAGGCAGGAGCGAAATTGAAGATGGGGAAGGGGATTTGGATTGTTTCTTACAGTCCGGTTGAAATTTTAGGCACCGATAGCCAGCCGGTTTTTATCTTAGCTCAAGATAAAAGCAATCCTTGGGGGGTCTTTGCGATTCAAGAGTCTCCAGAGAGAAGCGTGGTTCAATATGCCAAATTTGAGAATGGCAGCGAGGCTATTATCAACGGTGGTCATTATTCCGGAATGTTGGCGGCGCACTATTCTGATATTGAGGTTGCAGATTGCATTTTTCAAGATGCTAATGGCAACGATGCTTTAAATGTTAAGAATGCTCGGGCGATAATTACTAATAATTATTTTTATAAAAACAAATTTGATGCCATTGATCTTGATGATGGAGCAGAGGGAGAAATTGACAGTAATTATTTTGTAGATAACGGGGATGACAGTATTGACCTTGCTATTGTCTCTAACCTGATGGTAAAAAATAACTATGTAAGAGAATCAGGCGGTCTGTGTTTAGGCATTGATGGAAAATCCGAAAATGTGGTAATATTTAATAACTTATTCAAGGATTGCGTAAGCGGAATTTCGCTTGTGGATAATTCACGGATTAAGCTTATAAATAACACGATTATTGGCAATCAGACCGGAATTGTGGTTTCTATGGGAGAGCCAATTCTTTACAAAGCAGAACTTGCGATTTACAATACAATTATTTGGGACAATGGCCAGTCAATAATTTCGGACGAGAAATCAAACTTTAGGGTTACAAATTCTTCTATTAAGGGCGGCTGGCCTGGGGATAATAATTTAGAAAGTTCTCCAAATTATGATGATAATTATATATCTAGTTTGGGGGGCGGTGATTCGAATATAGTCAATACAATATTTAATCAAGACTATCAAGCGATAAATTTAGGCATTATTAGTCCGGCTTGGTCGCGACTTCCTTTTTGAGAGTAATTTTAATTTTATATAAAGTTGTGATTTTTTGGCATATTTATTAAACTTTAATATTAAACACCATAGATTTCTGATTATGTTAACATCATTAAGAGATTTTTTAGCGGACAGGCCGGCCATTTTTGCCTATTTGCGAAAAATGTTGGAACTAGGGTTTATTAAGCAGAAGGCGATTGTTCGGGAGGTGTTCGGAGCGGGCGGCGGTAAAGTATTAGATATTGGTTGCGGGACCGGGGAATTTGCGTCTCTATTCTCTAACTTCGATTATTATGGAATAGATATTTTTTCAAATTATGTTGAGTACGCAAGAAGGAAAAATAAAGGAAAATTTTTTGTCATGGATGCAACTAAATTAAAATTTGGAGACGAGATATTTGATGAAATATTGATTATGGCCGTTTTGCATCACTTAGATGATCCTGATGTTATTGCGGTCTTGAGAGAAGCAAAGAGGGTTTTGAGACCGGGCGGCAAGCTATTGATAATGGAGGATGCCAGAATTAAAGAATATGAAAATAGTTTTATCCGATTAGCGCAGAACTTTGATAAGGGAGGATTTATTCGAAAGCCAGAAGAATACAAAAATATTATTTTAGATTTTTTTAAAATCGTTAGAGAGTGGTCATTTAGAAGCGGCGGCTGCGTCTATTATGGTTCACTTTTAGAAAAATAATTTAGATTGTCAATTTCAAACATGGAATATGAGGACAAAAAAATAAGAAATTTTGATAAATCCGGAGCGCGGGAAAAAGAGCCGGGATTATCCATCGTGATTCCTATTTATAATGAAGAGGAAGTTTTGGATATGCTTTTTGCTAGATTAAAAAAGAGTTTAGGAGACATCCCGATTGATTATGAAGTACTCTTTGTTGATGATGGTTCCCATGATGGCTCTTTAGGAATGCTAAAAAAATTTTATCAACTGGACAGGAGATTTAAGACTGTTTCTTTTTCGCGAAATTTCGGCCACCAGGTCGCTATTTCAGCTGGATTAGATTTCGCCCGGGGGCAAGCGGTTGTGATAATGGACGGTGATCTGCAGGACCCGCCCGAATTAATTGCTTCCATGATAAATAAATGGCAAGAAGGATATCGGGTTGTTTATGCGATTAGAAAGAAAAGAAGAGAGGGACTATTCAAACGGGTGGCTTATAAAATTTTTTATCGACTGCTTCGCAGCGCAGCAAAAATTGATATCCCTCTTGATTCTGGAGATTTTTGCTTAATGGATAAAAGTGTGGTTGAATTGATTAATTCCTTACCAGAGAGAACTAGATTTATCAGGGGGCTGCGGAGCTGGGTAGGATTTAAACAAATCGGATTAGAGTATGAGAGAGACAAAAGGTTCGCGGGTAAGCCTAAATATACTTTTTCCAAACTTTTAATTTTAGCTTTAGACGGCGTACTGTCTTTTTCAGAGGATTCTTTAAGATCGGTTCTTTTTGTGGGGTTCATTGTTTCTGTTTTTAGTTTTTTTCTTGCTCTCTTGGTTGTTTCATTGAGAATTTTTGGTCTTTTCGAACAAATCACAGGGTGGACAACCATTGTTGCAATAATTACTTTTTTGGGAGGAGTTCAGTTGATGGTTGCGGGTTTTATTGGGGAATATATTACGCGTATTTTTGAGGAGGTGAAGCGACGGCCCCTATATATAACTGACGAAAAGATAGGAATAGGAGATAAGGATAAGTAGATATTACTCCTTTTTAGGTAAGGGGAGGAAGGGCGCATCAGGCAATTTTAAAGAGATTAGGATTACTACTAGAACAATATGACGCATTTTATCGGACGAACAGATAAAAAAATATGTGATTTGTGTGGAGCTGAGTCTATTTTTTTCAAATTGTTATACGATTTGGGAGATTTTAAAATAGTAAAATGCAGAAAATGCGGTTTTGTTTTTCGAAATGTGATTTTAGACTTCAAGGAAACCGAAAGATTATATTCAGAAAATTATTTTACAGAAGAACAAAAAGATTATTTTTTTCAAAATAGAGCAGTTAAAATAAAGGATTTCACCGAAAGGATATCAAATATAGAGAAAATACATCTGACAAAAGGGAGAATACTGGATGTTGGTTGCGCCATTGGCACCTTTTTACATATTTGTAAACAGCGTGGCTGGGAAATTTATGGCCAGGAAATATCAGAATATGCTGCTAATTACGCTCAAAGAGAACTTAATTCGCAAATTTTCAAGGGAAAATTATCAGAACTGAATTTACCGGCTAATTATTTTGATGTGGTTACCCTCTGGGATGTGGTTGATCATAGCGAAGAATCCGTCCGGTTGCTAAAAGACACTTATAGAATTTTGAAAAATGGCGGTTTGATAGCGGTGCAAACCGACATGGAAGATAGTTTGATTTACCGATTAGCCCATTGGTGCTATGTTTTGAGTCGGGGTTTGATAAAATCTCCCGTGAAAATGGGTCATCCGATTCATCATTGCGTTTTTTACACTCCAAATACTTTAAGGATGGCCTTGTCGTCCGTTGGCTTTAAAGCGGTTGGAATAAAAAGAGTGCCCTTCCCCAGGCAATTAGTTTCTGTCCGGCAAGCTGGATTGCTTCAGAGGATAATGTTCGATTCGCTTAATTCTATAGGTAATTTAGTTAGGCCATTGGAGGCAGTCGCTTATGGCAAAAAATAGTTGTTAATCCAAGATTTAAACTAAATAATTTGCCTGGCGGTATGGAGAAAAAATTTTAGTACAAAGGACTATATCGTTTTCATTTAGATAATTACCTTTCCTTGCGGTGTGCTATGCCAGTAAAAAAGATACAACTATTTCTTAAAAACCATTGGTTAGTAATTGTTATTGTTTTGGTTATGAATGTGCTAATAGTTGGACCTCATTTTTTGTTTAGGTGGCAAGCGGGAGAAGTTTACGGAGGGTTTGATATGTTAGGAGGCGATGAATATTATTATGCGGCAAGGGTGAGAGAGGTTTATGACGGTCATTTAAGAATTGCGAACCCCTTTTTAGCCGAAGGAAAGGATTTGCCGTATGCCCAACAACCCCTTCCAGAAATAATTATGGCACTTACTGGCAGAATTTTACGTTTAGAGATCGGAAGTGCTTTGATATTATTCCGTTTTCTTGGCCCAACTTTATTGTTTTTTTTGATATATTCTTTGGTTTTATCAATGACTAAAGGTGATAAGAGGTTGGCAATTCTGGCGCCAATAGTAGTTATCTTTGCTTCTAATTTGTTGTCTCGGCCGCAAGAGTTATGGCAGATGATAAGTGGTTCTTTACAACAAATGGATTTTACGATGTATAGTCGTTTAGTGAATCCCCAAATAAGCTCTTTATTTCTTTTTGGATTTTTGTATTCGTTTTGGAAGTTAGTGAATTCCAAGTTTAAGAGGTATTGGTACTATTGTTTGCTTATATTTGGGCTTTCTTTTTATGTTTATCCTTATACTTGGTCTTTTTTACTAGTTTTTATACTTTTGTATTTAGTTATATCAGCCTTAAAGAAAGAGAGGGCGGCGATTAAGAAAACCGCGGTTGTGTTAGCTGGTGGATTAGTAATTGCGATCCCCTATTTTATAAATGTATTCCAGATGGCGACTCAATTTTCTTATGAGTTTTTAAAAAATGGTCAAGGAATGTATAAGAGCCGGGAGTTTGTTTTTGGCAAATTATTATTAATTATTTTTTTCATCCTTTGTTCACTGAAGAGTAAATTTTTTAATTTAGGCGGACTGGGTACGGAAAAGAAAAAATTTCTTTGGTATTGGTTGGCCTTGGCTTTGGCTGGTTTAGCGGTGGTTAATCAGCAGATTATAACCGGGCAGATGCTGTGGCATGGGCATTATCATTATTATATTATAAAACCTTTGGCAGTCATTATGCTGGTGATATTTGGATGGATGGTGCTTAGAAAATTACATTTGAGGAAGAGTATAATAAACATATTAATGGGTATAATAATTTTGGTTTCCTTTTTTAATGCTTGTTATATTCAATTTTATTCTTACCAATCATATTTTGGGGAATATTTAGACTTTCAAAAATATGGCCCGGTAGTGAAATGGCTTAATGAGAATACAGATAAGGATGAGGTGATATATACGTCAGGAGGTTTTTGGTATCCAGATGTTTCTTCGTCTGCTCGGGTGCTAAATAGGCTTATGTTTGTTTATACTCACCTAAATGTTTATTACTCTGCCTGGGTACCTTATTATTTAAGTCCGTATCCCGACCATGAATATAGTTGGCACAATTTATTTATTACTTTAAAATTATTAAATATAGAGCCAGACGGGATGATTAAGTATTTGGCTAGTAATTCGGGGATTTTAGGGGATGTATATGGCCAGTATTTTGTGGTTAGGGATGTTGAGTTTAGGGATGTTTCTCAAAAGGAGAAGAGGCAAATTGATGAAAATTACAAAGAATTTTATCCAGGTTCTTGGCAGGAGATATTTACCAAGTACCCGATTGATTATATACTTTGGGATAAAAATATAGCCCCAAATTTGCCATTTGAGGCTATAGCCAAAGATGAAAATATAGCTAAGGTTTATGACAAGGGGGGGATTGTGGTGTATGAGTTTCTGTACGAGGACTAAAAACCCCAGGATATCAGAAATTTTTAATGTTTACTTAAGTATTTATTTATAGATTTGATTCCGTTGATAACTAATCGAAATGAGAATTTGGTTTGAAATGAGCCTATCGTCTTCCAATAACCATACCAGATGAAAGAGATATATTGATATATCCGATTTTCTGGAAAACGGATGAGGATTTTTACCAGTGGCAGTAAAAATGGAAACTTGACTACTATGCTGGCAAATTTATGAAGATTGTTTACCTTTTTTACCAAATCAGGGTCTTTGTATTTAAGTCGGGTTCCGGTGAAAGTTGATGGCGGTTTGTTTGGGTCAAGGATAGAATCTTTATCCAGGTATCCATGTTGAATACTGTAATCCCAGATGGAGGTATTTGGTATCGGTATTAGGATGCTGAATAGGGCCCAGGTGGGTTTTATTTTGATATTAAACTTAATGGTTTCTAGGTCTATCTCTAAAGGATTTTCTACCGGAAGAGCCAAAAGGTTTAATGACCAGGTTTTAATTTTATGTTTATGAAAAAGTTCACATGCCCGGCTAAGATGATCGTTAGTGATTATCCCGCGTTGGAGGATATTATGAGAAACATCCTCATTGCCGCATTCCACGCTAATAGAAGCGAGGTGTAGGCCAGCTTCTTTTAACATTACGACAATGTCCTCTCGTACTGTTTCGGCCCGAAATTGCACAAAAAAAGGTATTCCGATTTCATCCTTATATTTTTGGCAAAATTCTTTAATAAACTCATTGGGAAGATATGAAAAACAATCATCAACAAAAATAATAAAGTCAAGGCCGTATTTTTTTACTATTTGTTTAGTTTCCTTGATGGCACTATTTACACTGCGATAGCGAAATATCTTTGAACCGCGGAAAAGCTCATTATATTTATGATTGAAGCAGTAAGAACATCTTTGAGGACAACCTCTGCCAATCATAACAGACATACTTTTTCCTTGATAGCGATCTGTCTCCAGGTCGCAAACAAGAAGCAAATCCCGGTCCGGGAAAGGAATAGAATCTAGATTAGTGTTTAATGTGCCCAATGGGTTTTTAATTATTTCATTTCCGCGTCGCACCCATAATTTTTCAATATGATCATATTCTTTGACGTCCCGTACCGCTTGAATAAATTTTCGGAAGGCCTCCTCCCCTTCACCCCGACAAATCACGTCAATATTGTTATCTTTGATAATCTCTTCAGGATTAAACGTATAATGTTGACCGCCAAAAATAGATATGAATTTTAAATTCGATTTTTTTAACAACATATTGAATTGTTGAAGATCAAACTGCTCGTATGTCATGCCGCTATAAGCCACAATTTGTGGATGGAAATCCCGAACCTTTTTCAGCCCTTCTTCGATTGACATTGAATTAATGATCAACAAATCTCTTTCGTACTCTTCCTCCAAAGCAATAGAAGAGAGTATTTGGATGCCAAGCCGTTCCGTCTTGTAATGGTCCAAGATGATAAATATGATTTTATTTTTGGAGTAATTCATAATTTGCAGATATTTAGCGAGGTGGGTTTTGACATTTTGTAAATTTAATATTACAAGAGCAGGTTAATAGGAGATGTATTTTACTCAACCGTTTCGCATAAACTCGCATTAAACTTGTTCGATGTTTGACCTTTTTATAGATTTGTAATTATAACCGGTTTGTGATTACATTTTGCGGCAGCTTATTTGTAGGGTTTTTTTAAAAGCGATTTTTTGGCCAAGGAAAAGCCTTCCCCTGTCTTGATTAAGAGTTCTTCAAAGCTGTGTATTTCTAGGATGGATTTTAGAAGATAACCGGGCCGAAAATAAAATCTTTTTATGGCATGATTTCTCAACTTGATAAGTTCTTCTTTTGGTATCTGACCGATCTGGACGATTGTTCTAGAGCCGGTGGTGTCAACGTCAGTGGGCCACTCTTCTTCGTTGTCTCTGAAAGACGAGCCCATTAGGGGAGCTGCGATATTGAAAGAGGCGTAGCTGATACCGCTTTCGCAGGCGTAGTTTATGGTATTTTTGATATCCTCTGCGGTCTCATTTTCCAAGCCGATAATAAAATCAGCGCAGATTTTAATTTTATGTTTTTTAAGATTTTCTACCGCTTGGTTTATTTGTTCTAGATTATAGAATCTGTTATAATTTTTGAGTATTTCCGGATTAACGCTGTCAATGCCGATGATGGCGGTGTGGCAGCCGGCTTGCTTTAATTTTGCAGCGAAATCTTCTCTGGCGGCTAAGGCGGGATGGGTGTAGCAGTGCCAGGAAAAATTATATCTTGAAATCAGCAAATTTAAAATTTCATCAGCAACTTTTGGCGGCAGGCCAAATGTTTGGTCGCCAATGTAAATTTCTTTGATGTTGAGCGATTGGACATAGTCGAGCTCTTTTTTAAGAGAATCAAGATTTTTATAAGTAACATCAACTTTTGAACAAGGGCAATACGAGCACTTGAACGGGCAACCAAATTGAGTGATTATTGTGGTGTATTTTTTTCTTTTAATAAAAGGGCTGCGATATCTTGGGGATATGAATAATTCGTGGAGCGGCGGTTTTATTGGTGGCAGATTAGTGATTGAGCTGATCTTAAAAACCCCGTTTTCTGACGGCCGGACTTCTTTGATGATAGTCGGTGATAGGGTTTGCTCGCCGTTGATTAGTTGGACTAATTCTGGTTCAAGCGGGTTAACAATAATGGCGTCAGCAGTCGTTAATATTTTTTTAGACAGGCCGGCATCAAAACAGATGTCTCCGATAATAAAGATTTTTAGATTAGGAAAACTTTTTCGAATGTAAGAAAGAAAGGCATAGTCCTCATCAAAACAAATTGACCCTGTCGAGGCAAAGAGAATATTAATATTTTTGTCGCTGATGAATTGTTTGATATCATCCGCTTCGTGAGCGCCGGCTGTGGCATCTAAAAAATAGCAATTGGCATAGGCTCTAATTATCGAGCTTATTAGCATAAAGTCATGCGGTTGCCAGCAATACTTGGCTTTGCTGATTTGATTGCACATAATACTCCTATAGATTGCCACTGGATACGGAGGGTTCAGAAAAAGGACATTTTTTTTCATAAAGAAGTTTTTATTAATGTTTAAAATCAGAAGTTTATTAGGGCTTTTAACCCTTTCCAATACCTTCGGATATCATTAGCCGAACGAATGAATTGAAAGTGGTTTTTTATCATTTTCCAGTTCAGGTAAGCTTTTTTATGGGCTTGTTTGTAGGCCTTGGCTAGATATTCTTCTGTTAGTCCCTGGGGGAGATAGTTGACATTACTGGCAGATCTCTTCTTGGGGTCCTTTTTAATTATTTTGCCGTACTGATTTAATTGCTCGAACATTTGAGTTCCTGGCAGGGGGATATAAAGCTGAAAATAAGGGAAGTGAAAATTAGATTTTTTGACAAAATTGATGGTTTCTTCTATTGTTTCTTTAGTGTCGCTGGGGAATCCAAGAATAAAACTAACTCGCGAAACAATGCCGGCATCGTCAGCCAGTTTTCCGACCAACTCTAGTTGTTTTTTAGTTACCCCCTTTTTAATAAATTGAAGTATTTTATCGGACCCAGATTCGCCGCCAACCATAATAGCCCAACAGCCGGCTTCTTTCATCTTTTCCATCATTTCCACATCGGCGATGTTGGCCTCAAAGTTGCAAGACCAAATAATGTCAATATTATTTTTTATCTTTTCCTCGCAGAACTTTATTACTCGCTTTTTGTTTAAATTAAAAGTATCGTCTACAAAAATAATTTCTTTAACGCCCATGTTCTGAAGCAGTTTGAGCTCGGTGATAATCCAATCAATACTATGATATCTGACACGGTGGCGATAGAGGTTGGCAAATTTATTTGGCGTGGAGCAAAAGGTGCACTGAAAAGGACAGCCGCGACTGGCCATAACAGAGAAAATGGGAAGCTTTTTATAGGCAAGGATTTTTTCGCGGTAAAGAGGGACCAGTTTTTTTGGCAGGACTTCAGCGGGATGGCCAAATTCGTCAAGGTTTTCTGGAATGGGAGCAGGAGGCGCAGTTATTATTTGATCATTTTCTAGATATTTCCAACCCTTTAGTTCTTGTTTGCCGATTTTATTTTCAATGTATTGTGCCAGGAGGCTGAAGGCGTGTTCGGCTTCTCCGTAGCAGACGAAGTTGAAAAGATTGGGGTTATCTTTTAGGATTTTGTCAGGAGCGCCTTGGGCATGGGCACCGCCGATTACAAGAATTAAATGAGGAAATTTTTCTTTAATTATTTTGGCTATTTCAACTGCGTAGGGGTAAGCAAGGGTAGTTGAGCTAAGACCGATACAATCATAATTTTTTTTAGAAATATTCTCTAGGATTTTGTTTGGTTTCATTTTTAGGGCATTAGCATCCAGAGTTTCTATCTCGTGTTTATCTTTAAGAAAGGAGGCAATATAAAAAATACCCAGTGCAGGAAGGACAGCACCGAGTTCCCTTGCTTCCTTGCCGTAAATGGCTTCAAGCGGTATATATGGGTTAATGAGTAGTGCTTTCATTAAGAGAACTCTCTTGTTAATTAGTAATTTTTTGGCGAGGACGCAGGGTTTACAGGGTAATTATATAACTCTTTTCTAAAAAAATCAATTCAAACGAAAATCACAATGATATCCAAAATATTGAAAAAATTTATTGGCTTGATAGAGTCATTGTCAAATAAAAGGTTTGTTTTTTTGGTCGTTTTGCTTGTAGTTTTAACTTCACTTATTTGGTGGCCCATTTATAATGGTTTTGAAATAAATAGCGATGCCGTTGGTTTTCATCGGTTAGGAATAAATTTAGCAGAGGGTAGGGGATTTTATCTTGAAGAGGATGGCGGCGCAACAATGTTTCGGGACCCGGGCTATCCGTTTTTTCTGGCTGTAAGCTATAAAATTTTTGGAGTTCATCCCAATATTATTAGGTTTGAGCAGTTTTTATTATTATTTTTTATCTGCTTTCTTAGTTATCTAATTGCTAAAGAAGTCGCTGGCAAGCGAGCAGGGAGAATTTCAGCAATACTTTTAGCTATTTTCCCAACACTTAATATTTTTGCTTCCTATCTTTTCAGTGAGATTTTAGCGGCTTTTCTATTGCTTTTTTCTGCTTATGTCTTGATTGTAGCAGAGAAAAAAGACAAGGTTTATATGTTTGGTTGGGCTGGTTTGATTTTTGGCGCTTTAGTTTTAACAAAGTCCGTTTTTTTGTATTTATCAATTCTTCTGGTGGTTTTATTTTTGATTAAGTTGCAGGAGAAGAGATTTTTAAAGATTATGGTTTTTGTTTGCGCGTTTTCTTTGATAGCGGGTTCATGGATATATAGAAACTATAAATATTTTGATAAGCCAATGATTGCTTATCGGGCTGGCGCTATTATGCACAATCACGCGATTAAGCTTACTTACGATCGGGAAAAATTAAAAGATTTTATCCAGTCAGCCCTTTTAGGAGAATATTTTGTAAAAATAAAAAAGCCAGATTTCAATTTTGATGAGGCGGATGGCAATATTGATACTAAAATGGAATTTCGCGAGTTACGAAAGCAAGGAAAAACAGCGCAAGAGATGGATGCGATTATGATTGAACGGTCAAAAGAGTTGCTGACGGCCCAGCCTTTTAAATTTTTTCATTTAGGATTTTTGGAGGTGATTTTATTGAATACCCCAATGGTACCGGTTGATCCTTTAACGCAAACATTTAGCGGGACCAATCTTCGCGAGTTAGTATTTTTGAAATCTCTGATTTTAATTCTGATTCGGCTTGTTTGGCTGGCCTTTTTGGTTTTAGTTGTTTTTGGATTTTTCAAGATTTTGAAAAAGAATAAGTTCGCAGGGTTTTTAATTGCGCTTTATGTATTTTATATCAATGGAGTTTTTATGGGTTTACAAGGAGTGCCGCGGCTGTTGCTTCCGGTTTATCCCTTATATTTTATATTATTTGTTTATAGCCTGTGCCATTTGTTAGACAAAACTCATAAGAATCGTATTTATGATTTCTCGCAATAAAAAAATTCAGCAAATTATATATTGGCTGGGAGCATTATTGCTTAGCAGTTTTTTGGTTGCTTGTATCTTTTTGCGCGCCAGTTTTTTAGCGCCGCTCATCAATCAAATTAGAGGCCACATAGTTACACCTGTTGGTTTGGAAAAGATTGATACTTATTTTTTAAGTATCAAAATACTGCTTTTTTTGTGGGGAGTAGTTTTTTTGTATGTCGGTCGGGCGCTGAAAGACCCTCGTTTTTTGGAGGCAAGTATTGGTAAGCTAAAGACATGGTGGAGATGGATAATAAATCTTAATACAAAGAAGTTTTTAATCATAATTTTTGTTGTATCTTTTTTGCTGCGGATAGGGTTGTCTCTAAATTTTAACGAGTTTAATCTTAGCCATGATGGCGCGCATTATTTGAGCTTGGCAGAAAGTTTGGCGCATGGTAATGGTTTTATCTCCCACGCGCTTTGGGCAGTTTATCTTTTGCCGGATTCCATTCCCTTTCCAGACTTATATCGCGCTCCTTTGTGGCCGTATTTATTATCATTTGGCGGTTTTATAACTGATAATTTTTTCAGATTTGGCTTGCTTATAAATAGTTTTTTCGGCGCTTTGGTGCCAGTGCTTTTGTATCTTTTGACTCGCAGTGTGACTAAGTCGGAGCAGACCGCAAGGATTGCCGCCATCATAATTTTTTTGAATAGCGCTCTTATCAATTGGTCAACCACTCTGTTGACCGAGCTGTTATATGTTGTTTTGGTTTTGCTTATCCTGATCTTTTTATATAAAAAGCAAACAATTGACAATTTATTCATTGGCGGGGTTTTGTGGGCGCTGGCCTTTCTCGCGCGCCGCGAGGCATTAGTGGTTTTGCCTGGAGTCATTATTCTCATTTTATGGACTAGGAACAGAAAATTTAAAGCGGTCTGTTGGCGTTTTATTTTTGTTTTAGCTGTCTTTTTAATCTGCATTTTTCCGTGGCTGAACAGAACCTACCAACTTACTGGTGATGTTTGGTACAGTGATATCAAATACCATGTTGTGCCGGTTTTTGGGGATGATTATGTAAAAGACTATATTGGCAGTTTTAGGCAGTTAACACCGCCAGAGTCAAATGTTTTTGCCTTTGCCATAAGAAATCCTGTTGCGGTTTTCCGCCATGCGTGTCAGCAATGTTGGGACTTTATCGGTGATGTGCCGTTAAAGATTTTTTCCAGCGTTTTTTTGCCATTGCTGCTGTTGCTTGGCCTCTGGCGTGGCAGGAGATATCGGCAATTTTATCCATTATATTTTTTTCTGTGCAGCAGCTTGATTTTTTATTTAGGAATTTCCTATGCTACTCGTTATATTTTTGTTCTTGTTCCAGTTTTTGCTGTATTTATGGCATTCTTTTTGGAAAATTGGAGCACGCAAAATTTTAAGTTTTTTAAATGGGATGGCAGAGTTTTCGTTTTACCCTTGATAATTGTCTTGTCGGGGGCTTTTATTTTTGGAATTAAATCAAATATTGAACGCAATTCTTTTGACCAACCCAAACTAGTAGCTTTTAAAAAAGTTGCTGAGAAAACAAAGGGCGGTCTAGCGCCAGATGAAGCAGTAATGATAAGCAATGATCAAATTTATCAATATCATTATTTTTCCGGACAAAATTGCCTTCAATTTCCAGATGCTAACTTAACCCAATTGACAGATATTATAAAAAAGTATAAAGTAAGATACATGCTTATTTTTGCTGATTCGCCAAAAAGTCATTGGCAGAATATTGAAGAGATGGGGGAGCAGGTTAAAAGGGTTTACCAAGGCAATTTATTTAAAGAACAGTATTATTACCTATATGAGGTAGATTAAGCTGACTACTTTAATACTTTCGTGTTTTAATGCAAAAATATATGAAGACCATTGTAACCGGCGGCGCCGGATTCATAGGCAGTCATCTCACAGAACTCCTTTTGGAAAAAGGGCACTCTGTTTTAGTTTTAGATAATTTTTCCAACGGCCGAAAAGAAAATCTCGCTCACCTAAAAAATAACCCCGATCTCAAGATAGTCGAAACCGACATTTGTAACTATGAAAAAATAAAACTCTATTTTAAAAATATTGATTGGGTTTTTCACCTGGCCGCCCTCGCCGATATTGTGCCCTCGATTACCGAGCCCCTAAAATACTACAACAATAATGTCACCGGAACAGTTTCTGTTTTAGAGTCCGCAAAAGAAGCAAATGTCAAAAAATTCATCTACACGGCCTCTTCCTCTTGCTATGGCCTTGCCAAAACTTTTCCCACTCCAGAAACCGCCCCCATCAAACCCGAATATCCGTATGCTCTAACAAAATACCTTGGCGAACAAATTGCTCTCCACTGGGCCAAGGTTTATAAACTCCCGGTTATTTCCTTAAGATTATTTAATGTCTACGGGCCTCGCTCCCGGACTTCTGGAACCTACGGCGCAATGTTTGGCGTTTTTTTAGCTCAAAAGTTAGCAAACAAACCGTACACTGTGGTCGGCGACGGCAACCAAACTAGAGACTTTGTCTATGTTAAAGATGTTGCCCAGGCCTTCTTAGCTGCTGCTGAATCTAATATCAGCAATGAAATCTTCAATGTTGGTTCCGGCGGCACTTATAGTGTTAACCAAATCGTGGACCTTTTGGGTGGTGAAAAAACCCACATCCCTAAACGCCCTGGCGAACCTGATTGCACCTTTGCTGATATTTTAAAAATTAAAAAAATGTTAAACTGGAAACCAAAAATTTCTCTAGGGCAAGGTATAAAAATTTTATTAGATAATATTGACTATTGGAGCAAGGCCCCGGTCTGGACTAAAGAATCAATCGCCGAAGAAACAAAGGAGTGGTTTAAAAATCTATCAAAATAAATATGAATGATATATCCCAAAAAATTAAAAACTCTGATGAACTCGCCAAAATAGTCGCTGATCTCAAATTCCAAGGAAAAAAAGTGGTTCAGTGCCATGGCTGTTTTGAATTGGTCCATCCCGGCCACCTAGCTCATTTCGAAGCCGCAAAAAAAGAAGGAGATATATTAATTGTCAGTCTTACTGCTGATCAATTCGTAAGGAAGGGTCCGGGCCGGCCAATCTTCCCAAATGATGTCCGAGCCAAATCTCTTGCCTCTTTACACGTCATCGACTATGTCACAATTGACTATGATTTTACACCAATTGAATTACTTAAAAAAATTAAACCCAATGTTTATTTTAAAGGCTCTGAATATGAAAAGGCTTTAAACGATCCAACCAGAAATCTCTACAAAGAGGCCGAAGCCGTAAGATCAGTTGGCGGGGAGATTAAATTCAGTTATGAAACAACTCATAGCGCCACTAACTTTTTAAAAAACCATCTTGAACTATATCCAAAACCGGTTAAGGACTTCCTAGACGATTTTGCAAACAAACATGACGCAAGACAAATCATTGATCTTTTAAAAAATTTACGAGAAATGAAGATATTAATTATCGGAGAAACCATTATTGACGAATACAATTACTGCGAAGGCATGGGAAAAATCCCCAAAGACAATCTAATTGCCACTAAATATCTAAACAAAGAAACTTTTGCCGGCGGAGTTTTGGCTTGCGCCAACCATCTGGCCGGATTTTGCGATAATGTTCATTTAGTAACTGCCCTCGGCCGAAAAAATAACTATGAAAATTTTGTAAAACAAAACATTAAATCAAATATTACCTGCCGTCCCTTCTTTGATGAAGAAGGTCAAACAATTGTTAAACGAAGATTCATTGACCCTTCATTTTTTATAAAAATGTTTGAAATTTACCACTTTGATGATCGCCACTTGCCAAAACAAACTTCTGACGATATTGTCAATTACTTAAACGGGATGCTTCCCCAATACGACATGGTCATCGTTACCGATTATGGACATGGTTTTTTTGACAAAAATATAATCAATATCCTAATCCAAAAATCAAAATTCTTAGCAATCAACACTCAAACGAATAGCGCCAATTTCGGGTTTAATCTTATTACCAAATATCCGCGAGCTGATTACATTTGTATTGACGAACAAGAAGCTAGACTAGCCGCTCATCATAAGGGCGGGGAATTTACCGAAGTAAGTAAAAAAATTCTAAACAATGTTAGTTCCAGAAACATTATTATCACCCGCGGTCATCGTGGAACAATGGCCTATGATGCTCAAAATAACTCCTACGCTGTTCCAATATTTTCAACAAAAATTGTTGATCGGGTAGGCGCCGGAGACGCTTTTTTGGCAATCACCGCGCCCTGCGTTGCCAAGGGCGCCCCAATGGATGTCGTTGCCTTTATTGGTAATGCTGTTGGCGCCCTGCATGTGACTGTTGTTGGCAATAAGTCATCTGTTGAACCAAAGGCGCTTTATAAGTTTATTCAAACATTGTTTAAATGATAACTTATTATGAAAGCTGTTATTGAAAATTATATAAATGACCTGCACAAACTCTTTAACGAAACTGGCGTAACAGATATTAGTGGAAAAAATTTAAGTTTAGCTGATGGTTTGTTTATAGCAGCGGAAATAATTATGAAAGCAAGTTTGCGAGGCAACAAGGTCTTTTTTATTGGCAATGGCGGCTCCGCTGCTGTGGCTAGCCATAAAGCCCTAGATTATTGGATGATGGGAAAAATCCGCACCACTGCTTTTTCAGACAGCGCCAATCTAACTTGCATTAGCAATGATTTTGGTTATGAAAATGTTTTTGCTAAGCAAATTGAGATGTTTGCTGATAGGGGCGATGTTTTGATGGCTATCTCCAGCTCTGGAAATTCTGAAAACATTGTCTTTGCCGCTGAAACCGCTCGCCGTCGCGGCTGTCATGTCTTTACTTTTTCCGGCTTTAAACAAACAAACCGACTTCGCAACATTGGTGAATTAAACTTTTACACCCCTGTCTCCCACTATAACAAAGTAGAATCACTCCATCTTTTACTTTGTGATTGCATTTTAGAAATCATAACCCAAGAAAGAAAAAAATTTATAATAAATCCCGAGCATGCTGTCCATACTGGGGCTAATAACTTTTTGCAAGCGAGATCAGAAAAAGACATTCTTGTTGCCCTTGACCGTGATGGCACCTTAATTCATGATGAGGGGTATTTTGGCCTTGAAGACAACTGGCAAGATAATCTTAAATTTTATGATGGCTGTATTGATATGATTAAAAGCTTAAATCCAGTTGCTGATGTTGTAGTTACAACAAATCAAATCGGTGTCGCCCGCGGATTCTATACTAGTAAAAGGGTAGGAGAAATAAATAAATATATTGAATCTATCTTTAAAACTCAAGGAGCGGTTATTGACGGTTGGCATTACTGCCCTTACGTAGAACGAGCCTGGGCCCGCAAAGAAGGTCTGGATTTAGATACTCCCTGGATTAAGGATGAATTCCCAAAAACCAGGAAGCCAGAAATTGGAATGCTGGAGCAGGCGGCTGTTGATTTAGGCAAAGAGCTTTCTTCCTATAAAAATATTTTTGTAATCGGCGATGAGTTGGATGACCTGAATATGGCCCTCAATGCCGGGGGAATCGGCATTTGGTTTGATAATGGGAAAAATGATTATTTATTTGAAGAGGTAAAAAAATTAAAAACAGCAAACCCTGGAAAAATTTTTTATGTTAAGGACTTGACAAAAGTGATTGACATGGTACAATCAGTTAGAAACTGGTTTCATCTCTAAAAGTAAAAATTGTGTTAGAAAAACATCGGCAAAATCACCTCTAAGGTAAACCGGGAATTGACAAAAGGAGGTTCAGTGATGGCTGTTAAAGCCGTAATTTTTGACATCGGAGGAGTCCTGGCCCATAATGTTTGGGATCATCTACTCCTAGACGATAATGGAGTGATGTCCAGATTTCCACAGCTCCATAAAGCAGAGCTTGAAAGAATCGGAAAGGTCCTCTGGGATGCATTCGGCTATGTCCCCGAATACCCCAATACCTGGCAGGAGCTTGAGGAACGATATTGGAAAATGTTCATTCGATACTTTAAGGGGTATCTGCCAGAAACCGCAAAGCCAGACGATTTTATTCAAATGACAGACTCTTTTATTAGGCCTATTCTGGGCATGAAATCTGTGCTCAAAAAGCTTCAATTGAAAGGAATCAAACTGGCAATCTGCTCCAATAACAACGAGTTTTGGTTCAGGCGCCAGATGGACCAGCTTGGACTTTGGAGATTCTTCGATTCCGACAATGTAATTCTATCCTGTCGAATTGGTGTCTCAAAGTCAAGCCCACGGTTCGAGATGTTCCACGCCGCTCTCAGCGCCCTATCGCTTCCTGGAGACAATTGCATCTTTGTAGATGACAGGGAAGGCAACATCGAGCGAGCCAGACAGTGCGGTATGCAGGGGATCCTTTTCCTTGAAGCCGAGCAACTCGACTCTAAACTAAAAAAGCTGGGGCTTTAAAACGCCCAGCTTATCTCATTACTGCGCCTCACCGGTTAATCCGCGTGAGGCTTTATTTTTCTGTTTTTTCGCTCGTATGCTTAAACTTCTCCAAAATAAAGCTTTCATAAACACTGCGAAGAGTATTGCCGAGCGAAAACTTCATGGGATAAATTTTAGTTTTGATTAAATAGGCCTTGGTTAGATAATAGGCCACAAAATAAAGTTTGGTCAATCGCCAATTTATCAAATGCTTAACTGTTAAATTCCGCAGCCAAGGAAATTTTAAAACCACAGTGCCCAAAAGCGAAAGGTTCATTTGCTGGAGTTTCTCTTGCTCTGAAAAGCAATTTAAGGGCGATCCCGCCTGATAGCTCATATGCAATTTATCAAAATCTCCATCAAAAAGCCCTTTTTGTTTAGCATACTCTCCAAGATGAGTTCGCGGATAAGGATAAAAAATCGGAAACTCGCCAAAAGTTACCTTACATTCCAGATTTAAATCAAGCGATTCAATGTCATTTTTAATGTTTCCAGTTGGAATGCCAAAAATCGTGTTACAAAAGGTGGGGATCTTGTGTTTATGGCACAAAAGAAAAGCCCGAAAAATTTCTTCTTTGGTCATGCCTCGCTTAAAAATTTCATTCCGTAAGCGGTCATTAGCGGCCTCAATAGACATACTAATTGAAACCAAACCAGCTTTTTTGAGTTTAAGAAGAATTGATTCTGTTAAATTATTCGCTCGCATCAAACAATGAAACGGCAGGCCAATCTCTTTTGGGTATTTTTCGCTGAATTCTGTCAGCCACTCATCGTCAGCTAGAACAAAGTTGTCGTCATAAAATTTAATAAATTGCGTCTCGTATTTTTCTTTCAAGTTTTTAAGTTCCGCAATAATCCTGTCTACGCCCATTCGGGTAACGATCGGCCCTTTGTTTTTATACATCTCATTGTACACATGATTAAAACAATAAGTGCAATGATAAGGACAGCCCCGGCTAACCATAAAACTTCTCATTGGAAACCGCCCAAGCCGGGTATTTTTATAAAGTAAATCACGATCATAAAACGGTAAATCATCAAGATTAATTTTCTTAAACCGCAACACCGGCTCTCTGCCCTGCGCTTTCATCTCCTTGGTATACACATTGTCTATACGCTCAACTGAATTCTTATTTTCAAGCGCTCTAAGCAGTTCAACCCAGGCCTCATCGCCCTCGCCGATAATAATAACATCAAGACTTGGTTCGTTAATTATCTCTGGAAAAAAAGTCGGATGCGGTCCACCCATGTTGGTGATTGTGGTTGGAGAATTTTTTTTTATTCGCCTAAAGGCCTCAATGTAATATTTATGCTCACCGGTTTTAGCGCTGGCCGCCACAATATCCGGCTTAATTTTAGAGAGCGATTCTTCTAAATTATTATCCGCCAACACATTCAAAAAAGTCTCATGCCCTGCTCGTTTTGCCAAAGCCGAGAGCAGCATAATACCCATGGGGTCAATGTATTCCACTTGTTTGTATAAGAATAGTATCTTCATAGAATTTCTAATTTCTAATTCACCTAATTCCTAATAAAATGTCTAATTTCTAATTCTAAAATGTTAAAAAATAATTTTAGAAATTTGGCATTAGGTATTTGGAATTTTATTAGGTGAATTAGAAATTTATATAATAATCTTCTCTTTCTCAACTTTTCTTTTCCTAAACATGAACCGGATGATTGAAATTTCCCGAACGCCAACGGAATGGTAAATGAACATGGCCAAGATATCAAGGAGAAAGTGGAAACAAATGCCGAAAAACAGGAAATAACTGCCCCACGCCAAACTTAATGCAAAAACAATGATTAAAAATTCAATCGTATGAAAATGGCATAAACTTAAATATTGTTTGGGATTTTTTTTGATTTTTTCGGATAACTCGCAACAAGTTTTGTAGGCTTTAATAAAGCTGGGATTTTTTACTCTCCAGGCGAATTTTAGGTAATGATCAACATCAACCAAAATTCCGCCGATAAAAAATAACAAGCCGTTTTGCCAGTTGGTTGTTGCTAAAATAAGTAAACTTATTATTCCTGTTGATGCGGCGTGGACACTAACTTTCATGAATTTATCTTAGCAAGTTTTGAGAATTTAGTAAAATGTTATCTCTTGACATTTAAAAACAGATATAGTAAAATACACCATCTACCATTAAAGTAGTGTTTTTTGCCCTTTTACAACTTAGTAAACCCCAAACCAGCCGATTAACTCAAGGAGGTGCAGAATGAGTATGATTGTCATCACCAGACATGGAAAGTATGTCCGTGAGCCTGGCCAAGATGATGGCCATTTGAGCGCTGACGGTAGGCGAGAAACAGAAACCGTAGCAACAATCTTTAGGGATTATATTCAGAAACCAGAAAGACCCATGCGCCGAATTTTCTGTAGTCCTTTAATAAGATCAAAAGAAACAGCCGACATTTTTCTTTTGAAAGAAATCGGCAAATCGGATTGGACTGAGGTTATTGAAGACCCGCGTCTTGCCGACCCTAAAATGAGTCTTGACCAACACTTTGAGATGGTTAGCCAGCATCCAAAGTTTCCCACTGGCGTGGTTTACGCAATTTTACCCCAGCCAGAAGAATTTGAAGAGTATGAAGAGGTGGCTCAACGGTTTTGCGACTTTTTGACTGAATTGGTTGAAGGCTTGGGCAAGGAAACAGTGCTGGTGGTCACTCACGCCCCGTGCCCAGACTATCTTTTACTACAACACTTCCGAAAAACTGGCCTTTGTTGGGGAAAAGATTTGGGACATGGCGAGTTTCTGACGATTCGGAAAAGCGGCGACCGATTTATTCTTGGATTTCGAGGGAAGGTAATGGTCACCGACAAGCAAGGGCTTCTTTTTAATCCCAGATTCATCCAGGAAGAAAGGAGAAAACGCGGTTATGGAAATTAAAAAATTCCAATAGTATTCCCGCCAGCTCCAACAAACCCGTAACGCGAGGAGGTATCCATTGGATACGAAGAGGAGTGCCTTATCAGATTTTCATTTCCACACTGTTCATAGTGATGGATCTGAAACCGTCGCTAGCGCGATTGAAGAAGCGAAAGCGAGAGGTGTCGCATCCCTAGCGCTCACCGATCACAACGACGGAGAAGGTATGCCCGAATTTATCTCGTTATGTAAGGCGTCGGGTCTCAAATATGTAGAGGGAGTCGAGATATATGCCGCCTTCCCTTTGAGCGAAGAATGGAGCCAAGACCCAAGCTATTGCAGTCCAATCCCCGACCTAACTATATTGGGGAGAAAACTGGACTGGAGAATCTTCAAAGAAGAATATGTAGATCCCCTGATGCAATACTGGCAGACCATCTTCGTGCCCCAGAGTTTAAAACAGTTGGAGGAAAACGGTCTGACAATCCCTGAAATTGCAGAGGTAAAATTTGAAGATTTTGCCACGGCAATTGGGATTTTGCATGATGTACCCAATAATCCTCAAAGCTGGGGCCCACTCCTCGAAATTGCCAAACAGCACAAACCGGACATTACGGCCGAGGACATTGAACAATCACCCGTTAGGTGGGCAAACCGCTATCTGTACGCCTTCGGTATGAACGCCTATGTACTGCGTGGTCCAAAGGAGTTCACCGTAGAACACGCCGTGGATCTAGCCGAAGAAATGGGCGGGCTTCTCTTCGCCGCTCATCCCGGCGGCGAATACGCCAACTGGAGTGAAGAACACCTGCAATATTTTATTGAAGCGGGTGGTCACGGAATTGAGGCTTGGCAGTATTTCCACAGCCAGGAACAGATCAGACACTTCCTCGAACTCGCTATCCAGCACGAACTGACAGTCAGCGGCGGTTCTGATTGGCATGGAACAAACGGCCGGCCGACTATGGGCTGCTGGGATAAGCAGGAAGCGCAAACCCCAAGTTGGGTTTTTGAACAACTTATGGATAGGTTACCATAGAAAAACTGACATCTAATTATTCCACGCCTTGTGCAATCAGGAGGACGCACAAGGCTCTTTTTTTTACAAAAACCCTCTTGCCAAATAAAACTTTTTGAAGTATAATATAAAAAACAATATTGTGTAAACCCAGTTCATACTGCTCTCATTATTAACACTCTAATGTTTAAAACTCCCCATGCAAAAACTTTATTGTTATGTTGACGAGTCAGGTCAAGATACAAAGTCAGAGATATTTGTTGTCGTTGCGGTAGTGAGCTCAAAATATCAATATCAAATCAGAAAACAACTTCTTGAGGTTGAGGAATTAGCAAAGACACACCAACTAAAATGGCACAAATTAAGGAATGATCGCAGGATGAAATATCTTGCCCTTATACTTGATCGAAAAATTGGTTCGCGTGATGTGTATATTGGCCGATATCAGAAACCAATTCCCTTCTTTTTCCCCATGCTTGATCTAGTAGAAAGAGCAATTACGCAAGCAGCAAAAGGCGAATATACTGCAAGAATTTATGTTGACGGTATTAATAAAAAAGTAGCAAAAAGCCTTACAAATGCTTTGCGTAGCCGTGGTATTTCTCTACGCTTAGTGAAAAGTAGAAGAGATGAAAGCGAGCCGCTTATTCGTCTTGCTGATATGTGGGCTGGGTGCATACGGAGCGCATTTTTAAATGATAAGGATAGTAAAAGTACTTTTAGACAAGCAAGGGAAAGGGGATATTTGCAGGAAGTTGTACCATAAAGTCCCCACAATAATGCGGGGACTTTATGAGTATCTTGGCTATCTTCCTGATAATTATCAGGAAGCCCATCTCTGCCATACGGCAGGCCTTCACCAAGAATCTGTTATTAGTATATCATATCTAAAAATTTTGTCAAACTCACTTATCCACATCGATAGTAAATTCTTAATTTACAAACATGAACGACAAATTCAAAATAGACAGTCATAAAATGAATCATCATCCGGAAAGAGTGGCCCAGTGGCTTGAGGCCGGTGATGATTGGGAAAAGGCGAAAAAAATCTATCCCCTATATATAGAAGTCTCTTCCTGCGGCGCTTGCAACCACCGCTGTATTTTTTGCGCCTTGGATTATCTTGATTATAAAACCGGCAGCATCAACACTGAAAATTATCTTAAAACTCTTGAAGACATGGCAGCTGGCCGGGTCAAAAGTGTTATGTACGGCGGTGAAGGCGAACCCCTTATCCACGCCAAAATTAGAGATTTCACCCTCAAAACCAAAGACCTGGGCATGGATGTGGCTTTTACTACTAACGGCGTTTTTATGAATGAGGATTTTTTGGAAACCGCCCTGCCCATTACCACTTGGCTCAAAGTCAGTATTGATGCGGGGACAAAAGAAAATTATGCTAAAATCCACCGTACAAAAGAAGAAGATTTTGACACTGTTTTAAAAAACCTCAAAAAAGCTAAAGAAATAAAAGAGAAAAACAATCTGCCAGTAACCCTCGGCACTCAAATGCTCTTAATACCCGAGAATCATCAGGAAGCCGTGACTTTAGCAAAAATCGTCAATGACATTGGTGTTGATTATCTGGTTATTAAGCCTTATTCCCAACATTTGATGAGCGAAAACAAACGAGATATTGATTATGAAAAATATCTTTACTTAGAAGATGAGCTGAATAAATTATCAAATAAGAATTTTTATATAATTTTTCGACGCCATACCATGGAAAAATATGACACAGACACTCGTGACCACCCCCATTGTTTAGCCGCGCCATTTCTCTGGGCTTATATCATGGCTAACGGCGATGTTTATACTTGCAGCGCTTTTCTGGGAGACAAACGATTTTGCATCGGCAACATCAATGAAAAATCTTTCAAAGAAATTTGGGAAAGCGAAGAAAGAAGAAAAAATTGGGAATTTATAAAAAACTTGGATATTTCCCAGTGCCGGCAAAACTGCCGCATGGATGAAGTCAATCGCTACCTCTGGAATCTAAAAAATCCACCAGAACATGTAAATTTTATATAAACATAATGCAAATCTACAAATGAATGCGAATGCCGCAAATACGATTCGTATATTTGTAGCTTCGAATTATGCTTATCAACTTCCAAAAATACGATAAAAATATTTCATTGGAGCATCATAAAAAGCTCTTGTTTGAATTGCTCAAAATCCGCCTAACCGAAGAGGCCACTGCTGTCCATCATGAAGAACAACTCATGAAATGCCCCATCCATTACTCCATCGGCCAAGAAGCCATTGCCGTCGGCGTCAACGCCAATCTCAACCAGGATGACTGGATTTTTGGCACCCACCGCTATCACAGCCATTATCTTGCCAAGGGCGGTGATTTAAAAAAAATGATTGCCGAGTTTTACGGCAAAGATACTGGTTGTAATCGTGGTATCGGCGGATCTATGCATTTGGCTGACTTTGACGCTGGCGTCATGGGCGGGTCTGCCATCGTCGGCGCCAACACCCCAATCGCCGCCGGCGCCGCCATGGGTTTTATGATGCAAAATCAAAAACGCGTAGCCGTTGCTTTCTTCGGTGATGGTTCGATCCAAGAAGGCACCTTCGCAGAAACATTAAATTGGGCCTCCTTAAAAAAATTGCCAGTAATTTTTGTCTGTGAAAATAATTTTTATGCGGTACAAACCCACACCCATACCACCAATGTCAATCCAAATATCTATAAATATGCAACAAATTATCTTATGCCTGGAATTTTAGTCGACGGCAACAATATTTTAGAAATTTATAAACAATCCCAAAAAGCAATCAATCGCGCTCGCCAAGGACTTGGTCCCACCCTAATCGAAGCCCGCACTTACCGCTGGGTTGAACATTGCGGACCATTCGAAGATTGCGAATTTGGCTGGCGCACCAAAAAAGAACTCAAAGAATGGCAAAAAAAATGCCCGGTAAAAAACTATGAAAAATATCTTTTAAGTCAAAAAATAATTGTTAAATCTGAAATCAAAAAAATAAAAGACAGACTCAAAAAAGAAATTAATGAAGCCTTTGATTTTGCTAAAAAAAGTCCATTGCCTACTTTGACTAAAAATGACTTGTTGAAGTTGGTATATTGATAGCTACCATTGCGAACGAAGCCACATCGCTGTCATTGCGAGGGAGCGGCCCGAAGGAGCGACCGAAGCAATCCCGTGGTAAACCCTGTGGACATAGCCATACAAGGGAATCCCATCTACAGGATTTACCACGGGATTGCCACGCTCCACTCCGCTCCCTTTGGTCGCTTCGTTCCGCTCGCAATGACAGCAAAGAACGGACGCTCGCCCAAAACCTAAGCTTAACGTATAGTTCAGGACTCGCAATGACAAAGTTGTAGGATCGTTTCAAATATTTCACTACTCGTTATGACACATATTATCTATGCGCAAATTAACCTATGCCCAGGCAATTGCCGAGGCCACAATTCAAGCTATGCAAAAAAATCCCAATGCTTATGTAATGGGATTGGGCGTTGACGACCCAAAAGGAATTTTTAATACCACCAAACCAGCTTTCCAGAAATTTGGCAAAACCAAGGTTTTTGATATGCCTTTGGCAGAAAACAGCTTAACTGGTATTGCTATTGGTTCGGCCCTAACTGGCATGCACCCCTTGATGGTTCACGCTCGGTGTGACTTTCTGTTTGTATGCGCAGACCAAATTATTAACCAAGCTGCTAAATGGCGCTTCACCTATGCTGGTACCAAATCTATTCCTCTGACTATCAGAGCTATTATCGGCCAGGGCTGGGGCCAAGGGGTTCATCATTCCCAAAGCCCCCAAGCCATGTTCGCCCATGCTCCGGGAATTAAAGTCATAATGCCCGCAACAGCATATGACGCCAAAGGCCTCCTGCTTTCAGCAATGGAAGATTTAAATCCAGTACTCATTATTGAACACCGGCGCCTCTTTGATCTTGAAGATGAAGTGCCTAAAAAATATTATACTATCCCAATTGGTAAAGCTAATATAATCCAAAAAGGAGCCGACCTAACCATTATTGCGGACTCTATCATGACTCGCGACGCCCTGATCGCTGCTTCAGTTTTGGAAAAGCATAATATCAGTACTGAAGTCATCGACCTGCGCACCATCAAACCGCTTGACACTCAAACTATAATTCGTTCAATTAAAAAAACTGGTCGCATTATTATTGCAGACACTGGCTGGAAGAGCTTTGGCGTCACTGCCGAAATCGCTGCTGTGATTGCAGAAAACGCTCAACCAGATCTCAAAGCTCCAATCCAACGAATCGCCGCTCTAGACACTCCCACGCCTTGCAGTTATAAATTAGAAGAACTATTTTATCCTAGCGCAATCGATATAATCAAATCCGCAAAAAAATTATTCCCGAATAAAAAAATTAGTCTTAAAAACATGCCCAAAAGCGTTGAAAATAAAAATTTTACCGGGCCATTTTAACCTTAAAAATACAAGAATATAAAAATATAAAAATAACGAACGGACACAATATCAATTTTATTTTTATATTTTTATATTATTTTATTCTTGTATTTTTAGGCTTAATGGTCAAAAAGTGTTGGTGATTTAACCTTTATCAAGATATTTAAAATGGATATACCAAGTAAGAAAAGAAGCTCTTTTGTCTTTAGTAATTCCTCGATGTCTTCCGCAAGTATCTTTAAGCCAAGAGAAAACTC
>JAHIMF010000065.1 GCA_018896645.1 Patescibacteria group bacterium
CAAATATCAATTAATATCAATTAATTTCCATCAATATCTATAAATCTCCATCATGCATATCAGCACAGCCGTGATATTGGTAGATATTTGTTGATATTATTAGATATTAATTTCTCTATTTTTCTATTTCTTTGTTTCTTTATTATACACCTTAATTAAAACTTGTCCAGTGTTACGGTTCCCATACCAAGAATTTGCTCAATTTTTATTTTAAGTTCGTCATTTAAGTTAAGAAAGAAGTTGGTGGCTATTTTTCTGGTTTCAGCGCCTTTGACATGGGGAAAAAGAAGATAAACTTTGTGCTGACCAGGTGGAGAGGCTTTAAGAAGTGATTTTAGCTTCTCACCCAGCTCTTGGTTTAATGCGGGGGGCATAATGATTTTGATTGCTTGATTAGGAGACTGTTGATTATTATTTGGATTGTTGGTTGTATAGTTATTATAGCCATTATTATAATTTGCGTAACCATTAGTATAACCATTCTTGTTTGTAGTTTTTTTTACTTCTTCTAAAATTTTATCCAAATTATCATGATTTAGTTCCCAAACATTGTCACTAAGAATTTTTATAACTCCGTCTTTATCTGATGGCTTGCCAGCAATGATGACGATTTTTTCTTCGTGCCAGATTTCATTGGTTTGTTTTAGCAGTTTTGGAAAAACTAAAATTTCCAGGGCGCCGCTTGTATCTTCAATTTTTACAAAAAGCATGGGTTCGTTTGAGCGGGTAGTGATTTTTTGAATGTTGGTGATAACCCCCGCGGTTTTAACGGATCCGTAGCTTGTTTTTTGCGAAAGTTGCTGGATTTCTCGACACGAGGTAGTGATGCCTTTTGTATAATTTTCAAACTCCCTAAACGGATGTTCAGAAATGTAAAGGCCCAGCAATTCTTTTTCCCAACTAAGTTTTTTTCTCTCCGGTGCTTCTTCGGCTGGTTCTAGTCTTAGTGAAGGCCCGGTGTCTGGTCCCATAAGGCCGAAAAGGTTGGTCTGGTTGTTGTTTTTTTCTTTTTGGATGTTCTTATTATAGTTCAGGAGATTATCCATATTGGAGAGCATTTGATTGCGCTCGGCAAAGCTATCCAAGGCACCGGATTTTATCAAACTTTCCAAAGATTTTTTATTAAGGTTTTTTGTTTGGACCCTTTGCAAAAAATCTTCTAACGTTTGGAAAGTTCCGTTCTCCTGTCGCTCGCGGATTATAGTTTCAATAATATTTTCACCGACATTCTTTATTGCCAACAACCCAAATCGTATCGCCTTTTTCACATTATGCGTGTCATTTGTAGATTCTGATTCACCCCGTGAAACACTGTCTGTGGCGATTTCACCGGGGTAAATTTGTAGATTTGGGTTTTGCACCACAGTAAATCGTTTAAAGCTCTCGTTAATGTCGGGCGGCAGAATTTCAAGGCCCATTTTGCGGCATTCTTCAACTTCAATAGCAATGCGGTCAGTATCATGTTGATCGCTGGTCAAAAGCGAGGCCATGAATTCCTGGGGATAGTTGGCTTTAAGATAAGCCGTTAAATATGCAATCATAGCATAGCAAGCGGCATGGCTTCTGTTAAAACCATAACCGGCAAAAGGCTCGATAAAAGCAAATATTTTTTGGGCAATTTCTTTTGAAATCCCATTTTCTATGCAACCAGCGATAAACTCTTCTTTTTGCTTGGCTAAAAGCTTGGGGATTTTTTTACCAACAGCTTTTCTTAAAATATCAGCTTCACCCAGGCTAAAACCTGCTAAATCCCGGGCAATTTGCATCACTTGCTCTTGGTAAATAGCTACTCCGTGGGTTTTTTCCAGAATGGGCGTTAATTTGGGATGCAAGTAGTTGGTTTTTTTCTTACCATGTTTTCCGGCAATATAATCAGGAATCCATTCTATTGGCCCTGGCCGGTATAGGGCTACCATGGCAATTATATCTTCCAATTCGGTTGGTTTAAGTTGTACCAGGTAGCGTTTCATGCCGCTTGATTCCAGCTGGAAGACGCCGGTAGTATCGCCATGGCGGAAGAGCTTAAAAGTTTTTTCATCATTAAGCGGTATTTCATCAATATCTATTTCAGTACCGCGAGTATATTTTACGATTTTAAGAGTGTTTTCTAAAGTAGTCAAATTTTTAAGGCCTAAAAAATCCATTTTCAAAAGCCCCAAGTCTTCTATAGGTTTCATTGAGAATTGGGAAATAATAGTTTTGCCTAAAGCTTTAGAATCATATTGAAGCGGGATGTATTCAACCAGGGGCTCGCGAGTAATAACTACACCGCAAGCATGGGTCGAGGCGTGCCGGGCCACGCCTTCTAATTTTTTAGCCATGTCAATAAGTTTTTTGGCTTCCGGATTATTGTCATAAGCCTGTTTAAGTTCGGCATTTATCTCCAGGGCTTTCTCTAGATTGGAAAACGCCGGCACCATTTTGGCCATTTGATCGCAATAAGTATAACTCATTCCTAGAACCCGACCGACATCACGCACAGCGGCGCGGGCCGCCATCGTGCCAAAGGTAATAATTTGGCTGACATGATCGCGGCCATATTTTTGAGAGACATATTCAATAACTTCATCACGCCTGGTGTCGGCAAAATCAAGGTCAATATCCGGCATAGAGATTCGCTCGGGATTTAGGAAGCGCTCAAACAGAAGATTATACTTTAGGGGATCAATATTAGTGATGTTTAGAAGGTAAGATACAATACTTCCAGCTGCACTGCCGCGGCCTGGTCCAACTATAATATTGTTATCTTTGGCCCAGTTAACAAAATCTGCCACAATTAAAAAATAAGGCGTGAATCCTGTTTTTTTAATCACGCCTAATTCATAATCTAACCTTTCTTTTATTATTTGGGGATTAATTTTTTCGCCAGTCTCTGATAGTGTTAAAGAGCGGTTTGACTCTAAGTCAGCTTCCATATTGACGTCATAGCGTTTTTGGACTCCCTTGTAGCAGAGTTTTTTAAGATATTCCCAGTCCGTTATCCCGCTTGGAACATCAAAGTGCGGGAGCTTAACTTTTCCCAGCTCAATTTTTAAGTTACAAGCGCTGGCAATTTTTTGGGTGTTTTCAATTACTTCCGGGTGCTCGCGAAAGTCCTCAATCATTTGTTCGCTTGTTCTAAAAGAGAAGTCTTCGCCCGTCATATTCATTCTGTCGGTGTCTTCCAACTTTTTCTTGGTTTGCAGACAAAGCAAAATATCTTGGGCCTTATCATCATCGGATTCTAAATAATGGATGTCATTAGCGGCGACACAAGGAATGCCAAGTTCTTTCGAGATTTCAAATAAAGCATCGTTCACTGTTTTTTGCTCTGGCAGGTTAGGATGATGCTGGACTTCAAGATAAAAGTTGCCTGCGCCGTAAATTTGATTATATTCAAGAGCAATCTCTTTAGCCTTGTCTTTTTTGCCAGTGATGATTAGTTTTGGAATTTCGCCCTGGAGGCAGGCGCTGCAGGCGATTAGACCGTCGTTATATTTTCTGATTAGTTCTAAATCAATCCTTGGTTTATAATAAAAACCCTCAAGATGGGCTTTGGTTGTAAGCTTAAGCAGATTTTTGTAGCCAATTTCATTTTTGGCCAAAAGTACTAAGTGGTGCCGCTCTTCATCAATCCGGGGTTGTTTATTGAGCCGGCCGTTTGGCGCCACATAAAACTCCACTCCGATAATCGGTTTAATATCCGCTTCTTTACAGGTTTTATAAAACTCAATCGCGCCATACATTACTCCATGGTCGGTGAGCGCTAACGAGTCCATGTTGCATTTTTTAGCCTTAGCCACCAGTTCATCAATTTTTGGCAAGCCGTCTAGCAAAGAATAGTGGCTGTGGGTGTGAAGATGGGTGAATTTCATAAGAAGTTTCGCTAATATTATCGCGAATTCATTTCGCTAATTAATCGCGAATTTAGGGTTGACATAAGATTTTATTTGTGCTAAGATATTGTATTACCAATTCACAGTAACAGTAATAGATTCGTTCATTTTTTCATCCGAAACCCAGAAGGAGGACAACATGAAAGAGGTGTTGGTTGTTCATCAGAGGCCCATCGAAGCTGATATTATGCGTTGGCTTGATACTAACTTTCCTCGGGAAGAGTGGCACCAGGTATTGACTACACCTGATATTGTTCGGACAGACCCACGTTGCTTGGTAGATGATAGCGAGGTATCGGGCCGGGATCCCCGTTTTGACATAGCAATTTTTGTTGATGTGTCACCCCTTGGATTATGTGGACCGTTGATCATGGCGGGGATATCTATCGGGTGGGTTACCCATCCTCCAAATGTTATGCAAGGGGAATTTTAGCAAAGGTTTTGTGAGTCGGGCAAAGCTCTTTATTTTTAAATTTCAAAACAAAATCCACCAAGGAAGTCAACTTTTCTTTGGTGGTTTTTTATTTTTATTTTCGTTTATGTATTTTTATTAACTCTATTAACTTATTTACTGATTTCCTTACTTACTTGATTACTTCACTACTCGATTACCCAATCCCTACTTTTTTATTTCCGCAATTATCTTTTTCCCTCTTTGTTTTAATGTTTTTTTGCTTTCTTGTTTTTTTGATTTCAGATAGTCAGTAACTTTAGTAGCCGCCTCTATGACGGCCCCAACATACGAAGCGCCAGCTTCAATTTTTTTCTTGAGTAAATCAAGGATTTCCCCGATCTTATCAAGCTTTTCTTTTCCTGATTTAACCACATCATGCATTCGCTTGGCAGTCATTATAAAGTAATACAAGAGCCAGCAGAAAAATACAGTTATCCACAAAATACAAAAAGCAATGACAATAAATAAAAGGTCTTTGGAAGTTTGAAGAATCATTTTGATTATAAGTTAGATTAGTTAGAGCGGCGGGGTTAGAAACTGATAGAAATTAGTTGCCAGAAAACAGAGATCAGTTTCAGAAGTCAGGGATATGAAGACAGGGCGGAAACCAGAGAACAGAAAATTGTGTGGCGTTGATTTCTGTTTTTGATTTTTTTTACCGATTTCTGTTTCTCTCTTTTCTATAACCGTTTTCCGACTTCGGATAACTGATTTCTATTTAGGATATCTTTATTATACCACAAATAAATTTATCAACAAATCCACAGGTGTTTTATTTATCTAAAAATTAGTGTATAATAAAAACATGGATATGGAGGAGGTTGGGCAACCCAACCCGTTAAAATTTAGAATTTTCTACTATTTTGCCAGCCATAAAGTTTTCTTGAAAAGGCTGGGGTTTTTTCTTATTATTCTTTTATCCGTTTATCTCTATGGTTACAGCGCTTACCACTTGACTAATTATTTTCTGGGGAGCAGGGAATACGAGGCCATGATTCGCGAACTGGCCCGGGATTCGTTTAAATTCCATGAGTATTTCGAACTCCATCAGCCCAAGCCTTTGATAATTTTGGAAACAGCGGCCTTGCCGGGAGTTTCCGGCAAGTATGATTTTGTGGCCCAAGTACAAAACCCTAACCCCAAATGGCTGGCAAGAAGAGTGAGTTATCGTTTTGTTTGGCCTGGCGGCACTTTTGAAGATGATGAAGAAGATTTTATTTTGCCTGGAGAGGAAACTTATTTACTGGCTTTAAATAAGGAAGTAAGCGGCCAGGTATTAAGCCCCAAAATAGAATTTGTAAATATTAGTTGGCAAAGGGTAAAAAAGCTGATTGAAATCAGCGATAAAGATTTTATTATCAGCGATGTTGAGTTTATTTCCGGCTGGGACATTACTACACTCAACGGAGCAAAGGCGCCGTCAAGGGTAAAATTTAAAGTTCGGAACAATACGTTTTATAATTTTTGGGAAGCGGGCTTTAAAGTTGTTTTGATCCGTTATCAGGATGTAGTGGGTCTTCACTACGGCGCTGCCCCACAGTTTAAATCCGGTGAAACAATAAGCCCCGAGGTTATTTGGCTGGATGAGGTTCCAACGCCCACAGAAATAAAAATTGAGCCAGCCATTGACTATTTAACTTCTGAAAATTATATGCCGCGCGAGAGCTCGGAGGGAGAATTGAAATAAGGAAGAAAGTGTGTTATTTAACGCTGTCGGAGATTAAAATTAATGTTAACAAGTAACTAAGACACCTGCTTGTCGGAGTCTATATTTACTTTATTCCAGGTGTCCATATGAGATTAAGGAATTTTACCCCGCTGTTGAAAAGGATTGATTGGTCGTTGTTGGTCATAACAATGCTTTTGGTTTTTTTTGGCTTAGCGATTCAATATAGTTTGGGATTGAATGCCGAGGCGTCTGATTTCTCTTTTTTCAAGAAACAATTAATAGCTCTTTTTATTGGAATGGTAATATTTTGCAGTTTTATTTTTTTTGACTTTCGGGCCCTGCGGAATTACGCTTATCCTCTTTATGGTTTGGGATTGCTAATGCTTTTGGCGGTTTTATTTTTTGGAGAAACTCTGCGAGGGACGCGCGGTTGGTTTGTATTGGCAGGCTTTAGTTTCCAGGCAGTTGAATTGGTAAAATTGATTTTAGTTATTGTGTTGGCTAATTATTGGCGCAAGAACATTAAAGATGGGCGGGTGGCGGTTAAGAGTGTTGCTCGAAGCGGAGTATTAGTTTTAGCGCCAGCAGTTTTGGTGCTCTTGCAGCCGGATATGGGTTCAGTTTTGTTGCTTTTTGTTCTTTGGTTTATTTTGTTTTTAATAATTGATAAACAGCTGCCTCATATTTTAGGAGTATTGTTTCTACTGCTTTTATCAGGGTTCATGGCTTGGTTATTTATTTTAGCGCCTTATCAAAAAGAGAGAGTTTTAACATTTCTCGTGCCAGGGCGTGATCCCTTGGGCGTTGGTTACCAAATAACCCAATCAATTATTGCTGTTGGTTCGGGACAATTTTTTGGCCGGGGCTTGGGTTTGGGGCCCCAAAGCCAATTGCATTTTTTACCAGACGCGAACACGGATTTTGTTTTTAGCGTGATTGCTGAAGAATTTGGTTTTATCGGTATCTGCACACTTTTTACTTTATATGTATTATTATTGATTAGGATGATAAGGATATTAAAGACTGCTTATGATGATTTTAGTTTGTTTTTGGTCCTTGGGGTGATAGTCTTGTTTTCTTCACAAGTTTTTGTTAATATTGGGATGAATGTTGGTGTTTTGCCGGTGACTGGCGTTCCTTTGCCCTTAGTGAGTTATGGCGGCAGTTTTTTGATCATCACCCTGATGAGTTTGGGTCTTTTAGAAAGCGTGGTTATTCATGGATCGCAAAAACGAAGCTCCAGTGTTGACTAAAATTTTTATTTATGATACTTTTAACTAGATAACTTTTATCCTGCACCAAAACAAAGTCTCAGGCGTTGTCGGAGGCCAGGCAAGCGACACTTTGGTACAGGGTTTATACTAAAAATGTACAATCATTTAGACGATAATAGTTTTATGTTTGACTCGTTGGACTTGGCATCTTATTGTCCTTTATGCGAAGCGCGACAGGAGGATTTACAAACCGATATTTTAGGGGAAAGAAGCGGTGCTCGTTTGGTTCACACTTATTGCGGGGACTGTGATAGCCATATCATTTCTTTGGTCCTAACTAATAACTTTGGCATCAGTTCGGTTGGTTTGGTTACTGATTTAACTAGCGAGGATATACTGCGATTTAAAGATGCTCGGGCTGTCAACTTTGATGATGTTTTAGAGTTTTATAAAATTTTTAGTTAGATTAGTTAGATTAGTTAGACTGGTTATTAGTTATATTCTTAACCAATCTAACTAATAACCAGTCTAACTTTTATAACCCTGTTATGTTAACTTTAAATGCTAAAACCAGAACGGTTTTGGGAAAAAAGAATAAATTACTAAGAGAAAAGGGTTTGATCCCGGCTGTTGTGTATGGTCATAAAGCCAAAAATCAAAACCTAGAACTAAAGTCTTTGGTTTTTAACAAAATTTTTGCTGAAGCCGGGGAATCCAGTTTGATTGATCTTGCTATAGACGAAGCCAAGCCGGTTAAGGTTTTAGTGCAGGATATAGAGCGCGATTCGGTTACCCAAAACATTGTTCATGTTGATTTTCACCAAGTACGCGAGGATGAGAAAATTACGGCTGAAACCGAGCTGAATTTTATCGGTGAATCACCAGCAGTCAAAGAGGCGGGCGGTGTTTTAATAAAAACTTTAGACGCAATCAAGATTGAATGTTTGCCAAAAGATTTATTACATCAGATAGATATTGATCTTGGCAAGCTGGAGCAAATCGGTGATATAATTTATGTCAGAGATTTAGATATTCCCCCCGAGGTTAAAGTTTTAGAAAATATTGACGAACCAATAGTTTCCATTATTGAACCGCGCAGCCAGAAGGAACTTGAGGAACTGGAAGAGAAACCCGAGGAGGGGGCTTTGCCAGAGGGTGCTGAAGAGATAGAGAAGGCTGGTGAGGAAGCGGACAAGGGTGGGGAAACAGAGAAACAGAGAAATAAAGAAATAAAGGATACGAATAAAAAATTTGGAGATGAGATAAAGGTTAAAGAGGAAGACAAGAAAGAAAAGTAATGTGCTCCCCCGGTTGTGACAGTGGTCGCGCGTAATAAGCTTCTTCGCCCGCCCTTCGGCCTTGAGCTCTCTTCGAGAGCCTGAGGGCTCCTCAGAGCCTCGAACGGCGGGGCCGAAAGGCGGGCCGGAGTCGCGTAACTCATAGTAATAAATTGTTTTCTTGCTTTAATGCCCTTTTGCTTTAATGTTATAATCTTCCCATGCTTAAATTTTTTAAAACAAAAGAAAATAAAAAAGACTCCAAAAAATATTTAGACAGGCTCAATCGGGTAATCAAAGACCAGGACTTTCAAGTTATAGTATTAGTTATTTCAGTGATTGCCGCTACTTGGCTCATCAAAGATTTAATAGCTCCTCCTTCGAGGTGTTTTTTTGATTATCATCCTACTATGCCTAATCAATGTGAGGTGGTTTTGGACGATTTGGGGCCAGACGAGAGCCGGGCACCCAGGCATCTGGATGGAGTTTTGGTGGATAAGCAAGCATCAAGCACCCGTGCCCTAGCAGTTGTTTTGGAAAATTATTTTGAATCGCGGCCAGCTTCTGGTCTGTCCCAGGCCAGTATTGTGTACGAAACCTTAGCCGAAGGCGGCATTACTCGCTTTTTGGCTTTGTATGATGCCTCCAGCTCGGTAGAGGAAATAGGCCCGGTTAGAAGTTGCCGAACTTACTATCTTAATCTGGCTGAAGAATACCAGGCTTTGTTTGCCCATGTTGGCGGCAGTCCTGCTTGTTTGGATAATATTAAGCGTCGGGCTTATGATGTTTATGATTTAAATCAATATTTTAAAGCTCATTATTTTTGGCGCAACGGCCGGCAGGCGCCGCATAATGTTTATACATCCAGTGAGCTGCTTAACGAATATCTTAATGAAATGGCAATAGATAAAGAGTATGAATTTGAATCATGGCTTTATAAAGATGGGCAAGATATGGTTAGGCTGGGTTTTAAAACCCAGCCTAACGTTGCAAAAGACGAGCAAGGCAAAAATATTGTGATTGATTATTCTTATGCCAATTATAAAGTGGAGTGGCAATATGATGAAGTCGCCAAAGATTATCTTCGTTATTTGGGTGGCAAGGTTCATCAAGATAAAGATGGTTTCAAAATTCGCGCCAAAAATATTATTGTCCAATATGTAAA
>JAHIMF010000066.1 GCA_018896645.1 Patescibacteria group bacterium
GAACCCCCTAGTTACTCGGTAGACAAAATGAACATATTCGTCCATTTTTTGTTTCAGTTTCTCTTTATAACTAATTGGAGTCATATTTTTGTTTTAATGCTTTAATGCTTTAATGCTTTAATGCTTTAATGCTTTAATGCTCTTGTGCTTTAATGCTTTAATGTTTTTATTATACCATTATTAAACTTTAAATAAAAGCCAATTTTTATCCTTCAGGCGAACAAGCACATATTCACCCTTTAATTTTTTACCCTTGAGTTCAAACTTAAATGAATCAAGCCCTGATTTCATCTTTTTGCTTTTATGTTTTAATGTTTTATTGCTTCCTTGATATACGCCTTTATCCCAGATTTCCACTTTACCTGCGCCGTAATTGCCATCGGGGATTATTCCTTCAAAATTAATATAGTCAATCGGGTGGTCTTCTACTTGGATAGCCAATCTTTTGATGCCCTTGGTTTTTGGCGGCTCTTTGGGTATGGCCCAAGACTTTAAGACGCCATCCATTTCTAAACGAAAATCATAATGCAAGTGGCTTGCGTCATGTTTATGAATTACAAAACGGGATTTGCTAATTTTTGCAAGTTTGCCTTTTGGCTCCGGGGTTTTATTGAATTTTCTTTTTAATTGATACTTCTTCAATGTCATAAAAACAATTTAACAATTTAGCAATAGAACAATTAGCCATCAACAAACTCGTTCTCACCAAACACCTCCGCCGTAAATATGTACAACTCTGCCTCTCCGGTTTTCCAAGCATCACGGTCAATTCCCGCTTTGTGTTCGCAGAGTTCATTCATAAAAGTTTCTAAGTCCCAATTATTTTCCGTGGCGACTTGGGGCAAAAACACTCCTTTTCGCATTCCTTGGACCACTTCAACGCCATGTTTTCCTACTTCAATTTTTTGCCAATCGTCAATTTTTTTCAACTGACTTAAAACTGAAATTTCAATTTCAATATCGTCTAATTCATCATAAGTGACTGACGCAAAGCGAGTGTCCTGGGTGGCCGCGCTAATAGCCATTTGTTGAACTATTTTATATAAGGCCTCGTCGGTTGGCGAGAACCGGCCAATACAGCCCCGAAGCTCATAGTCTCTTTTTTTATTCCGTAAAGTTACAAACGCTCCGAGATTTTCGTTTAATTTTTCTGATTCCACCTCAATTTTGGGTATTTTTCCATTTTCTAAATATTCTTCCAATGTTTCTCTGGCAATTTCTAGAAGTCTCGCCCTATCTTCAGTATTAACCCCCTCGCCCTCTTCTGCCTTCTCAAGCCTTCTCAAGCCTTCTCCTCCCCCCTTAAACACGATACTCGCATAACCCACTACCCGCGAATGATCATCAGTAACATCACCAGAATTAGCATATTTTAACAGCTCGCCATCCAAGTTCCAATCTCCAGCTAGCATCATTCCCACTTTCAATGGCCCGGCGCCGCAAGCGCAGGTGTCTAAACCCGGGTAATCTTGGGCTATTGATTGGCTTATTACTTTTTCAAATTCGTCTATATTTTGGGTTAAAATCGCCTCAATGGTTTTTTGGTCAACTTCCTTAGCTGTTTCGTATTCAGGATAATGAGATAAATCACTGCTGATCACGAGCAATGTTTCATCGCCAATAATTTTTTGTAAGGCCAGAGCAAGAATTTTTACAAGATTGGCATCGGGCTTTCCCATAATAATTGGTACGATTTTGGCATTGGGCAGGACAGTTTGCAAAAAGGGCAGTTGGACTTCTAAATTGTGTTCTGTAATATGCGCCTGGGGATAATAAGAGATTTTTTCGTCCGACTTGATGAGTTGGCCGGCGAGTAAGTCATTAATTTGCACTTGACCCAGGGGGGTTTCATAAAAACCTTTGGGATAAACCGAGACCCCGTCAAAATAAGCAGTATGGGAGGGGCCGATTAAAATGACGGTTTTGTAATCTAAGCTCTGCACAGCTTTGTAACTGTAAGCCGCTACTTGGCCAGAATATACTAAACCCGCATGTGGCACAATCAATATTTTCGGTTTTGCTTTATTAACATCGTCTGTAGATTCGTGATTAGCGCTATTCGTGTACTGATTCGCGTCCATTAGCGCTCGACTTAAAAAGTCATTAACCATTTCTTGAAGCTCGTTTTTGTCAGCCGGATAAAAAGCTCCGGCCACAGCGGGTTTGCGGATAGGCCCGCCTTCGCTCTTCGCTTCGCTCGAGCTTCGGCGGGTAAGCCCGCTCTTTTTTTCAGTGGTTTCTTTGTTGATATTTTGATTAGGCATAGGCGGTTTTTCCTTGAGTTTAAAAGATATCCCGATAATAATTAGAACTAAAATAAATAAAGATATGGTTAAAAGGTTTTTTTTCATACAAAGCGCTTGTGGACTTAGGATGATTAAGGTAAAATAAATGTAAGGGAAGAGGCAATAATATAAACCCTTGCTCTGTTTTTATCATAGGTTTTAATTCTGTTTTGGTCAACCAGCATAATACTGGATTTTCTTGTTGTTGATAAGTTTTTTTTGTTGTATAATAAAAGCATTAAAGCATTAAAGCATTAAAGCATTAAAGCATTAAAGCATTAAAGCATTAAAGCATTAAAGCATTAAAGCATTAAAACAAAAATATGACTCCAATTAGTTATAAAGAGAAACTGAAACAAAAAATGGACGAATATGTTCATTTTGTCTACCGAGTAACTAGGGGGTTC
>JAHIMF010000067.1 GCA_018896645.1 Patescibacteria group bacterium
ATCCTTGGCCTTGATTGTAATTGTTGGAAGAAAATCCGCTAACGGACGCTTTTGGGAAACACCCAACTTCTTTTTCATGTCCAAAGTTGTACGACCTCCAAACAAAGCCTGATCACCTTGACTCCGCAATCTGGCAAACCCTTTGCCATCAACGCCACGTTCATAAGCTATACCAGAAAGTTCTGATTCGGTATCGGCTAATTTTTCGCGCGATTAGCGATAAACAGCCTTTATGTTTACTACATTACTCAATAGATACCTTTAATTTTTCTTGAAAACGTTTTTCCAACTAACTGAGAAATACACCAGTAACTCGTCAATTTTTTCTGTCGGGTCAAGATATAAAGGCCTGACGCGGTATTCTGTATTTAAGTCAACATCAAAATTCTTCTTTCTATAAGTCGCTCCCAATATTCCGCCGACACACCCGCTCCCTAAAGTGCATCACAACATCGGAGAGCTTAAGACTTAATAGAAAAAATCCTCTGCTCGGCAGCCATTAAATAACTTTTTTCCTTCTCGACCCCTATCCACTTCCGGCCAAGTTTTTTTGCGACAAACGCAGTGGTGCCACTTCCTAAAAACGGATCAAGCACAATATCACCCTTATTGGATGAGGCGAGGATAATCCTCTTCAGCATTTCTTCCGGCTTCTGGGTGGGGTGTATTGCACGGCCATTTTTACATCTAAGCCGTTCTTTACCCTGCACAAGGGGAAGCGGCCAAACGTCTCGCATTTGTTTTAATGAGCCGTCCTTTTGTTTTTCTGGATTCGCTTTTTTCAAGTCCTGATAGTTAAATGTCCACCGCTTGCCTTTAACCGCCCAAACAATGAACTCTGTTGAATGGGTAAAGACTCGCCGCGTCATGTTCGGCATGGCATTGGTTTTCTGCCAGGTTATTATGTTATTTACATTAAACCCGAGCGCTTTTAGCGCCACCAGAATCTCGCCGATATTATGATAAGTGCAGGAGATGTAAATCGAACCACCTTCTTTTAAAACTCGATGGCAGGCTTTAATCCATTTTTTTGTAAATTCAAAATATTCTTTTTCCGGCATTTTGTCCCACTTTTCATCAACCATGTACCAGTCGCCGCCAGTTTTGTTTCCTTTCCATTTAAGACCTTTACCGGAAAGGTTATACGGGGGGTCTGCAAACACAAGAGCGATAGTAGCTGGATCAATATAACTATCTAGTGCCGTCACACAATCTTCATTGTAAAGGACATCTGTTTTCATAAAGATGTTCCCCAATCCCCAATAATTTTCGGAATCCCCTTGTACCAAGCGAGCGCATCCACAGAGGCGCCCATTGAGGATTGTATTGTTCCGAACAATACTTTCATTTTGCCAACTGAAAACTGCTTCGACTTGAACAGATTTAAAAGAGTTTTCAGTTGGTCGACCGTCAATGGGATAATTGTTAACTTGATAATCTTTTCACCTACAGAATATTGGCGGTTATTAAAAAAGGTTAAAACCGTGTTATTATCAATCTGCGGGGCAACGAATAAACCAAATACTTCTTTACCCTCATTTTCTGACTGAATTCTAGCGACATGCCGTGGAACAGGTTCGGCCTCGGTACTCCATTGATTTGCACGCACACTCAGGGTTACCTCCGTTACGAGGAGGAAATCGTCATATTCAAAGACCATATCAGGACGGTTACAAGGAGCATGATGGACAGGTTGCAAATCTTCGTCAATTTTAAACCCTCGAGCTTCGTACGGCTTATTTGCAATGGTGTTGATCGCAAGAAAAACACGCCATGTATTCCACTCAAGATATGCGGGATAATACGCTTCCCCACCTAGAATTTCCCGATGAGCGATTAAATCGTAAAAGTTAAGTATATCGTCAATTTGTTCTGGTTTGCTCTGTCGTCCATAAAACTCCATTTCTTTAAGGCGAAGCAGGTTTCCCTCTGCAACCCGGGATTGCTGCTTTAATTGAAGCAGATTGGTCGGAACAGTCGCCTCAACAGGTGGAATGGCCCCAATTTGCGTCGCCAATTCTCGCTCTTTTTTTTGCGTCGCCAATAGGTGTTCTTTTAAATATTCCTCATTATCACTTGGCAGAACTGGCGTGGAATCATTCCAGAGATAGTCTAAATATTCGTCGTCCCCAATCAAATTCCATGTTTGCGCAAGTAAGGATTTCACAAGACCTTCTTTTTCGCTAATTACCGTAAGCCGGTCCCGATTGATAGTGAACAACCCACTCTTTCTCAAATACCTAGTGTAGTGCGTCGTAAATAACTTGACATTTACTATTTACGCATCTTGCGTCGTGGTTTTAACCCCGCGGGTTTTTTCTACAACCAAGTTTACCCAACCCACGGGGTAAAAACAAGCATTTAAATGTAAAGAAGTG